>NZ_BJXB01000013.1 GCF_007990775.1 Deinococcus cellulosilyticus NBRC 106333 = KACC 11606
CTTCGCCATCCGCGAAGGGGGCCGTACCGTCGGTGCAGGCGTCGTTTCCAAAGTCCTCGAGTAATCCAAACCCTAAAAGTTTGAACCTCCCTTCGGGGAGGTTTTTTGTTTTGGGCAAGGTTCATTGATGGATCTGCAGGTTAAAGCTTTCTGGCGAGATTCTTGCGGATCTGCTGCAACTGGTGGAGGGTCAAGTGCGCCTCCTGCAAGGCCATGCCATCAAAGCTGAGCTGCAACAGTGGGAAGAGGGCTTGCTGGGCCTGCATGAACACCCCTCTCCCCTCTTCTTTCAAAACCACATACTTCTTGCGGGCATCTTCCGGTGAAGGCTGCATTTCAATCCAGCCCTGCTCCGCAAGGTGTTGCACCATTTTGGTGACGGCAGGCTGATTGAGGTCCATCTGGTCTGCCAGTTCGGTGATGCTGGCAGGGGTTTTCAGAAACATCATGTGCGAGAGCAGGCTGAGCTGTGAGAAGTTGAGGTTCAGGTTTTTGAGGTCCTGATTGGCTCTGGTGCTGAACTGCTGATGGATGATGCTGATCTCGCGGATCAGGGCACCATAGAGGTCGGGATGGGTTTCGACAGGATTTTCAGATGAACGCATGGACACCTCTTGACAATTGTATTCCTTGGAATATAACATATATTCCAAGGAATACATAGGAGGCCCACCATGAACGCACTCACCCAGAACCAGCAGAAACCCTTTAAAGCCCTCGCCCTCTGGACCGCTGGAGCCATGATCTTCAACACCCTTTGCAACCAGGTGCTGACTTACAGTTACACCCTCAGTCAGTTTCCTGTTCCTTACTTCGTTGGACAGCTTTCTTTCAGTGCTGCAAAACTGACGGGCTATTATCAGGTGCTCCTGCAGAAAAACACCCTTTCCCTGTACTGGCTGACCCAGTACGTCGACTTTTTCTTTATTCTCAGTGTCTTTCTGCTGCACTACTGCCTCACTTTGCTGCCCATCAAAGCCTTCCAGAACTCCAGCAAACTGAAAAAAGCTGGACAGGTGATGATGGGCATTGCTCTGGCTGCGCCCCTCTTCGATGTGCTGGAGAATCTGGCTTCTTTTGTATTGCTCCAGAACCCACAGCATCTTTCTGAACCTGGGGCTCTGATGTACTCGAGCTTTGCTGCTCTGAAATTTGGTGGCTTCATGGTCACCTACCTGTGGCTGGGTGTCGCCCTGATCATCGCTGGAGTCAGGAAACTGAAAACCCTTTGACCCTGTCCTGGGTGCCAGAAGCAACCATCGAAACCCACTTGATGCAAGCAGCCCTCTGTTTCAACAGAGGGCTGCGATTCTTCTGGTCCAAACACTGCTGCCATCCCTTTTTGAGCTGAACCCCTGAACCCAGGATCACGAGCATTCAATGTTCTCACACAGCCTTTTGCTGAATGCTGATGGCTGAACGCTGACCGCCCTGTAGACCTTGCAATTGCATCCAATCCATGAAATAATCGGGACTGTTGTCTGCTCTGCAGACCCGACACCAGACGGCTTGCATCAAGCAGGTGCAGGACTGGGAGTTTGCCTGAGGGCAAACGAAAGGAGAAAGTCACCATGGCCAAAGAAGGTCCACGCATCAAGATCAAGATGGAGTCCACTGCGGGCACCGGGTTCTATTACACCACCACCAAGAACCGCCGCAACACCCAGGCCAAGCTTGAGCTGAAAAAATACGACCCCGTTGCTAAAAAGCACGTCGCCTTCAAAGAAAAGAAGATCTGATCATGCAAGGGATCGTTCGGTACTTCCAGGAAGCTCGTGAAGAGCTGAAAAAAGTGAACTGGCCCACGCGTGTCCAGGTGCTTGAGGGTACCCAAACGGTCTTCATCTTCGTGATCTTCATGACCCTGCTCATCTGGGGCATGGACCGTCTCTTCCACCTCGGCATGGGAGCCTTACTGAAATGAGCATCGAATGGTACGCCGTTCACACATACGTCGGTCAGGAAGACCGCGTCGAAGACAACCTGCAGAAGCGTGCCAAAGCTTATGGCATGTGGGGGCAGATGATCTTTCAGGTGCTCCAGCCCACCGAAGAAGCCGTTGAGATCAAAGAAGGCGGCAAGAAAGAAACCGTCAAACGCAAACTCTTCCCCGGATACATCTTCGTCCAGATGGATGTCGATGATCCGTACAACCCCGGAGAACTGGGCGAGTCCTGGGAAGTGGTGCGCGGCACCCCTGGTGTGACAGGTTTCGTGGGCACGGCCACCCGTCCGGTTCCCCTCTCCCCTGAGGAAGTGGATCGCCTGCTGCAAAGCGTGGGCGTGGCGGAAAAACAGAAGGTGGAGAAAGCCAAACCCAAAGTGGCTTTCAAAGATGGAGACATGGTTCGCGTCACGGCTGGCCCCTTCAGTGATTTCACTGGTGTGGTCGCAGAAGTGAACCTGGAACGCTCCAAAGTCAAGGTGCTGGTCTCGATCTTCGGGCGTGAAACCCCCGTCGAACTGGATTTCGCACAGGTACAGAAGTCTTAAAGCTTAGCGTTTCACCCACGGGCCTGTGACCCAACAGCACAGGGCCTGAGGGGAGCTAAGGAGGAACAGAATGAAAAAAGTCACCGGATTTGTGAAGCTTCAGCTTCCTGCTGGTAAGGCAACCCCTGCCCCACCAGTAGGTCCCGCTCTCGGTCAACACGGCGCCAACATCATGGGCTTCTGCAAAGAGTTCAATGCTGCCACCGCGGACAAGGGCGACGCCATCATCCCCGTGGAAATCACCATCTACGCGGACCGCAGCTTCACCTTCATCACCAAAACCCCTCCCATGAGCTACCTGATCCGCAAGGCCAGTGGTATTGCCAAGGGAAGCGCCACCCCCAACAAAGCCAAAGTCGGCAAACTCAGCTACGATCAAGTGCTGAAAATTGCTGAAACCAAAATGCCCGACCTGAACGCTGGCAGCCTCGAAGCCGCCGCCAAGATCGTCATGGGTACCGCCCGCAGCATGGGCGTCACCATCGAGGGGGCCCCCAATGCCTAAGCACGGCAAGCGCTACAACGCTCTGGTCTCCAAAGTGGACCGCAACAAGCAATACACCATCGAAGAAGCCACCGCACTGGTGAAGGAAATTGCCAGCGCCAAGTTCAACGAGACCGTGGAAGTGCACCTGCGTCTGGGCATTGACCCCCGCAAGTCCGACCAGAACGTCCGTGGCACTGTGGCCCTGCCCCACGGCACCGGTCGCTCTGTGCGCGTTGCTGTGATCACCAAAGGCGAAAAACTCCAGGAAGCTGAAGCTGCCGGAGCCGACGTTTTCGGTGCAGAAGAACTGATCGACCGCATCGTCGGTGGATTCATGGACTTCGACGCCCTGGTCGCCACCCCCGATGTGATGGCCGAAGTGGGTAAGAAACTTGCCCGCATCCTCGGTCCCCGTGGCCTGCTGCCCAACCCCAAGAGCGGCACCGTCGGTCTCGACGTTGCTGGCATGGTCAAAGGCCTGAAAGCTGGACGCATCGAGTTCCGCAACGACAAGACCGGTGTGGTTCACGCGCCCATCGGCAAAGCTGACTTCTCCCCCGAGAAGCTGGTGGAAAACGCCCGTGCCCTGTTCACTGCCCTGGAAGGCGCAAAACCCGCCGCTGCCAAAGGCGTGTACATCAGAAGCGTGTACCTGACCACCACCATGGGTCCTTCCATCGCTCTGGCCTACAGCGCGCAGTAAACCCATGTAGGGGTGGGCCGCTGGCTCACCCTGCTCCACCCGCCCAAAAGGCACCCCGGTGCAATTGCACTTCACAATCTGGCAACGAAGACAGCAGGGACCTGCCAAGGTTTAAAGATCCTGCCGAGTGACAAGAACGGATTTCCGTGTGTGGGTCACTCCTGCACACGGAAGTTTTTGAAGGTGCAAAGCACCCTTGTCCCCGAGTAGCAAAGGAGACAACAGTGGCGAATCCCCGTAACATCACCAGCCTCGCCGCGCTCCGCGAGTCCTTAAGTGGCGTAGAAACCCTCTACGTCGTTGACTACCAGGGCCTGAGCGCCGGTCAGATCAGCAAACTCCGCAGAGAACTGCGCGAGAAAGGCTGCCAGCTGATCGTCGCCAAGAACACCCTCGTTCGTCTGGCACTTAAAGACGGCGGACATGACTTCGCCGACATCCTGCACGGCCCCAGCGCTGTGGTTCTTGCCGACAAGGACCCCGCCGGAGCTGCCAAGGTGCTCGCCGATGCCGCGAAAGGCAACGACAAAGGCATTCCTGCCGCCAAGGCCGGTCTGCTCAACGGCGTCAAGATCGACGCCAACACCGTGACCAAGATTGCTTCTCTGGGCACCCTGCAAGATCAACGCGCTCAACTCGTTGGCGTGCTTGCTGGCCACATGTCCAACTTCGTGGGCATCCTCGAAGCCTACAAAGAGAAGCTCGAACAGTCTGCGTAAGCACTGTTCAGTCCGTCACACCAAGAACTCTCTCTGTCGCGTAGCGACATTTCCCTGGAGGAACCATCATGGCTCTTAACAAAGACCAAGTCATCGAACTGCTGGAACAGGCCACCATTCTCGAACTCGCCGACCTGATCGACACCCTCAAAGAGAAGTGGGGCGTCACCGCTGCTGTCGCCGTCTCCGGTGGCGGAGCTGCTGCTACTGAAGTGAAAGAAGAGCAGACCGAATTTGACGTTGTGCTGGTGGACGCTGGCGCCAACAAAATCAACGTCATTAAAGAAGTGCGTGCCATCACCGGTCTGGGCCTCAAAGAAGCCAAAGACCTCACCGAAAAAGGTGGCGCCATCAAGGAAGCCGTTTCCAAAGAAGAAGCCGAGAAAGTCAAGGCTGCTCTGGAAGCTGCTGGCGCCAAAGTCGAAGTCAAATAACCCTTTGCTCGGGTCACCGAGCGAGTGGTTCCCTCAGTGCTCTTGAACACCTGTTTGATGAACTGCTGAGGAACTTCGATCCACACCGGAGTGCAAACACCCCCGAAGGTTTCTTCGGGGGTGTTCCGTTTTGATCGGGTCATTTTGATCGTGCTACCCTGAGCCATGTTTTCTCCTCCCTCCTCTCCCCTCTCCCTGAAATCCCCTGAGGCCATTGCAGAACGCACAGCAGCACTTGACTTGCCTCATGTGGCTCCCCTGGTGGACTGGCTTCAAGAGAGGAAGGCTACTCTGGCAAAGCTGCTGCAGCTTCCAGAGGTTCAGCTCCCGCTTTTCGATCCCTTTTCAGGAGGTGTCCACACACAGGTGCTGCTGTTGCTCGAGTCCCCTGGTCCAAAAGCGTCAGCAGGCAAGGGCAGTGGCTTCATCTCCTGTGACAACAATGACCAGACCGCAAAGAATGTGTTTCTGACTTTGCAGGAGGCCGATCTTCCCAGAAGTCAGGTGATGTGCTGGAATGTGGTGCCCTGGTACCTGCATGAGGTTCGCAAACCCAACAGGCAGGAACTGAACCTGGGCATGCAGGAACTCCGTTTGCTCTTGCCCCTCCTGTCAGAACTGCAGGTGGTGGTTTTGCATGGAAAAGCTGCTCAGGAAGGGTGGAAACTGTTGCCGTACAAGGTGCAGGAAGCCCATAAAATTCTGGAAGTCGGTCATCCGAGTCCAACAAATTTCAATACACGTCCTCTGGAAAGACAGAAACTCCTGCAAGCGTATCAGCAGGCAGCACAGCACATCAGGGATACCTGAGTCCTCCTGCAGTCTGATCCGCTCTCCCCCTCTGGTTGGACGCCAGAAAACAGGCTTTTCTCTACGCTGTCCTCATGGAGACAAAACCTGCATCAAGGCTGATTTATCTGGACGCATTGAGGATCATTGCGGTGTTTCTGGGGTTGGTGTACCACTCTGGCAGGGCCTTTGATTTTGAGGCCTGGCACGTCAAGAGCCCTGAGCTTTCCTTTGCTGTTCAGCTGTTCAACGATGTGCTGACCATGTGGCGGTTGCCCCTCCTGTTTCTGGTGTCGGGGGCAGGCACGTATTTTGCCCTGAAGAAGCGCTCCTCCGGGAGTTTCATCTGGGACCGGGTGCGCAGGCTCTTCTTGCCGCTCATCTTTGGGATTTTTGTGATTGTGCCTCCCCAGATCTACATTGAGCGCATCACCCCTGAGAATCCAGACCGGATCAGTGCAGTGAATTTCTCCGGGACTTTGTGGGAGTTCATGCTCCAGCGGAATTTTGTGCCTTACCCGGAAGGGGACCTCAGCTGGCATCACCTGTGGTTTTTGTTCTACCTGTTTGTGTTCAGCGTGGTGCTGGTGCCTTTGTTGCAACGCTGGCGCAGTGCAGGAATGCCCCGCTGGAACCTCTGGCAGATGGGACTGCTGCTGGTGGTCATTGATGTGACCCTGCGGGGTGCCTTCCCGACCCAGCAGGATTTCTTTCATGACTGGGCAAACAATTTTCACTATGGCGCTCTGTTCTGCTTTGGCTTCTGGATCACCGGGTCTGCAAGGCTGCAGGAGCAGGTGGAAAAGAACTGGAAACGTGCTGGCCTGCTGCTGGCCATCACTGCGCCCCTGTGGCTGATGGGGATGCATGAGGGGAGTTTTGAGCCGTATTCTGCAGAGTTTCTGATCTGGATGGCCCTGAGGGCCGTAAACCAGTGGGCTGGCCTCATTGCCATTCTGGGGCTGGCCTCCAGGATTTTCACCATGGAGGCGGCCTGGATCAGGTGGGGCCGTGAGCGGGTGTACCCCTTTTACATCTGGCACCAGACCGTGGTCGTGGTGGTGGCTTATGTGGTCTTCAAGTGGAACCTGAATGTGGGTCTGGGTTACGCTTCTGTCTTGCTGGTCTCTGGCGTTCTGACGGTTCTCCTCAGTGATCTGGTGGTTCGGGTGCCTTTCCTGCGTCCTTTTTTCGGGGTGTATCTTGCCCGGAAACAACGCAAGCTGCCCGCTGCAAAGTTGAGGTATTCTGAGCGTGATGCGACCTGAGCTGCCAAGTGCCGTGACCCGCCTGTGGTTTCTGGGTGCAGTGGCTGCAGGCGTTCTGGGCACGGTCTTTCTGGACGAGGAGAGGAGAAACAGCATTCTGGGAGACCTCTCCCACAGTCCTGTTCTGCTGCTCTCGCTTCTGGTGGTGCAGTTCGGGGTGTGGGTTGGGCATGTGGGCAGGCCAGTGCTTCCTGTGTTGGTGTTCGCAGCTGGAGTGATCCTGACCAATTTTGTGCTGGTCCTGATCGGCAGGGATGCCCTCTCCCCTGCCCTGATGGCGGTGATGATGCTGTGGGTGGCCCTGGTGGGGACCCGCAGACAGGTGATTGGTGCTGGGCTGTTCTCGCTCTTCAGTTTTGTGCTGGTGATGTTCATTTATGGGGAGTTTGCTGATGCCCTTTCACGGATTCTGGGCGTGGTGGCAGGGGGTCTGGTGGGCGAGTTGCTGAGGGAGCGCAATCAGGCTGTCGCGCAATTGATGGCGGCACAGGAGCAATTGAAATTGCAGGCAGAACAACAGGAAAGGCAGCGGATTGCCCGGGAGGTGCACGATGTGGTGGGCCACACCCTCACCACCACCCTGCTGCACATCGGGGGGGCAAGAATGCATCTTGAAAAGAACCCTGAAAAGGCACGCACGGCCCTCCTGCAGGCAGAGGCCCTGGGCAGAGAGAGCATGATGGAACTCCGCAGAACCGTGGGATTGCTTGGAGAAACCGGACAGGCTCCCCTCCCCCGACTGTCCGACCTGCCGCAACTGGTGGAAAGCTTCAGGCAGGCAGGGCTGCAGTTGGACTGGCAGGCTGATGTGTTGCCAGAGTTGCCCGCAGCAGCAGAACTGGACCTGTATCGGATGGTGCAGGAGGCCCTCACCAATGCCAGCAAGCATGGGGATGGAACGGTCTGTGTACAGCTCACCCTTGAGAACCAGCAGATTCAATTGCTGGTCAGCAATCCTGTCAGAAAAGACCACTTGCAAGGCACAGGTTTTGGTCTGAAAGGGATGCAGGAGCGTGCCCACCAGAGACATGGCAGCCTCAGCTTTGGGGTTCATCAGGGCCTGTGGGTCCTGAAGATCGATCTTCCTGTAGAGGGTGCAAGAGGATGATTCGTTTGCTGCTGGTGGATGATCAGGCCCTGGTGCGGGCAGGGTTGCGCCTGATTCTGGATGAGGATGTGGACTGTCAGATTGTCGGGGAGTGCAGCGATGGCTCGGAGGTGATGGCCCTGGCAGAACGCACCCAGCCTCAGGTGGTGGTGATGGATGTGCGGATGAAGCAGGTTGGGGGCATTGAAGCCCTGAAGCAGCTGAGGGCTTCTGGACACCCGGCCCATGTGCTGATGCTGACCACCTTTGATGAGGACGCTGCCTTGCTTGGTGCCTTGCAGCATGGGGCCAGAGGGTTCATCTTCAAGGATGCTGCACCTGAGGATTTGCTGCGGGCCATCCAGACGGTCGCCTCGGGAGGCATGTGGCTTGATCCTGCGGTGAGCCAGAGGGTTCTTTCCACCTTCCAGGGGTTGCATCAGAAGGCCCCACTGCCTGAGGACCTGACCGAGCGTGAGATTGAGGTTCTGAAGCATATAGGATCTGGAAAAAACAATCTGGAGATTGCAGATGTCCTGGCCATCAGCGAAGCCACCGTGAAAACGCACGTTACGCGCATTTTCCAGAAACTGGGTGTCCGGGACAGGGCTGAAGCAGTGGTGTATGCGTTCAATTCAGGACTGGTCAGGCCATCGGGAAAGACCTCCTGAAAAAATCACCCCCCTGAGGTTTTCAGGGGGTGGGAATTGGAAATAAAACAAGAAGCATGTTTCATGAAGATAAAGCACTCAAATGCAAATTTTGCGTGACTCACCTTTAAACACCAGCAAAAAACAACTCAAAACCCTTCCAGATTCATCTGCCATCAAAATTCAAACTCAATCAGAATCGGTTTAAAATTTGAAACAGGGTCTTATTGGAAGACGGGCATGGGCTTGGCCTGCACCAGATTGATGGAGCTTCCCGTCAGGTCACGGAATTCCAGGTCGCGGCCCCAGGGAAGGTCCCTGACTTCTGGGGTGTCCAGTTGCACACCGGCATCTTTCAGGCGGACCAGTGCAGCGTCGATGTCTTCGGTGGCAAAAACCAGCTGGGGTTGATGGTCCAGCATGCCTTCTGCCTGGGCAAGCTGGGTTTCATCTTTCAGCCAGACGCGGGGTTCGAAAAGCACCAGTTCCACGCCGGTCTGACCGGGGGCCTGAACGGTGAGCCAGCGCATTCCTGGCCCGACTTCCATGTCTGCGCACTTCTGGAAGCCCAGCACTTCGGTGTAGAACCTGAGGGCAGCTTCTGCGTCCTGCACGTAACGGGTGATGTGACTGATGCCTGTGATCATGATTCCTCCTGATGGGGTTGGGGAAGGATGTGAAAGGGTAGAGAGATGTCGAAATCAAAATGGGTGTAGGGGGGCAGCACACTCTGGCGCAAGAAGTCGAAGCGCTCCAATCCATAAGCCTCTGGGAGCCGTGGAAGCTGTTCTTTTCTGAACCACTGGTGCAGCACCTGATAGGTGGTTGCGATGCTTTCCGGGCCGCCCTGGGCTGCTCCTGTGATGTATTCGGCAGCAGGGATCTGGACGGAGACCATGCCTTCGGGAACGCTGGCAAGATGGAGCACAGCCAGACCAACCACATAATGGTGCAAAGCGTCTTCACCTGCCAGATGGTCTTTTTCCCGAAAGGCACCATAATAAATGCCGGTTTCTGCAGGGTACTGGATTTCCATTTCTCTTCGAATCAGGGTCTCCCAGGCCTCTGGAACGGCTTTTCCAAGATCCTGTGGAGGTGCGACAATCTCAAGCCCGACAATGGTCAAAGACGGCAGGGACTCCTTGCGGAGCTGCTGGGCAACTTCAATCATTCTGTCCTTTCTGAAACAGCTGGGGAATCTATGCGAAATCCATCGACTACTTTTCAATTATAACATAATATGAGAGGAGCGTAAAGACCATGATGCATTCTGACCTGAGAACAAAAAGAACCCGGGAAGATCCCGGGTTCCAGGGCAAAATGCCTCAGGCAGTCAGCTGTCTGAACTCTGCCTCATCGATTTGCCGGATCTCGTCTCCTCTGCCAAACAGAATGGCCGGGTAGAGCGTGCAGTCCGGGTAGAAACTGCGGGTCTTGGGGTTGAACACCAGCACCTTCAGGCTGCCCGAAGTGGTGGTTTCCAGTTTGACAGGGGTGTGTCCGTACAGGTAGTAGCGCATCAGAGGTGTTCTTCCCTGCTCAGGATGTCCTTCCAGAGCCAGGCATATAGATTATCACTTGCGCGGGCCAGTTCTTCCAGAATGCGCTGCTGTACCGGAGAGAGTTCTTTGCTGCGAAACTCTGCGGTGATCTCGCGGGTGATCTCGTAAATGCGGTGCTCATACTGGTCAAGCGCGTCCAGCTGCTCGTGTACGATCTTCACCTCACCAATGTGACGGGACTCAGGCTCCACCACCACCAGAAATTGCAGGTCACGGTAACCGGACTGGTGGGGCCGGATCACCCGGTCCGAAAAATGAACCACCTCGATGTACCTGGGGAGTTTCTCTGCGACCTCGTACATGCTCTGGATGCTCTTGCAGGTCAGTTTGCTGCCCAGGATGTCGTTGGGGACCCTGCGCTGGCCTGGAGGGTGGGATTTCATCTTCTCCAGAATGCGGCTCGGGCTTTTGATGCCCTGTGGGCGCATGGAAGTGCGGACCTTCAGGGTTTCGCTGATGTCCTCGATCTTGTGCCTGAAGGTGGAAGACAGGTCCCGTGCAGTGTAATACGCCTCGATCAGGTCCTCTGGCGACTGCCTGGGGGTTGGCCCTCTGCCATGCTTCCAGTAGAGTTCCCAGCTGGTTTCGAAATAATGGTGCAATCCTGCGGCGTCAGCCAGACTCTGGTACTCTGCCTTCTTCATCGTTAACAGTTTACCGAGTTTCCCTCCACCCCACAAAGAAAAAGGCCCCCGAAGGAGCCTCCTGATGAAAATCTTTACGGATGGTCTGCTGTGGGGCCATAAGACTGGGGCACGGGAACACCCAGCAGCCTGAGGTAGACCCCCAGTTGTGCCCTGTGGTGCACCATGTGGCTGATGATGCCCGTTCGGAGCACCTGCCATCTGGGATGATGCAGGAACACCTGATCGCCAGACTTCATGGTCCAGACAAAGTTGAGATGCTCATCAGAACTCTGTTTCAGGGTCTCTTTGAATTCAGCAAGGGAACGGTCAAAGAGTTCCAGCAGTTCCTCTCTGGTGGTGAGGGGTTTTGGGGGCTCGCCTTGCTCCTGAAAATCGATCACATCCAGCTTCAGGGTCTCCAGGCCCCAGGTGGGAAACCCTGCCAGGTGGTTGGCAAGGTGAAGCAGACTGAAGCTCTTCTCGTGGGGTTTGAAGTCTGCCTGCTCCATGGGGATGAGCTCCAGAAATTTGCGGGTGGTGGCAAATTCCTGATCCAGATCGGAGAACAGCAGTTCGCTCAGGGGCTGGGTGCGGGTTTCTGTGGCAATGGTCATGGGAACCTCCTTGAATAAAAGGTGGGCGAAATGGGAAAAGGGTTTTAAAGGGGGGATTTTACCAGGTGTAAGGCCCGGCAGGTGGAGGCCAGAGCTTCAGGGCCTGGCGGATGGTCACGACCTGCCCAAGGTGGTGTGCGGTATGGACGGCCAGATCTGCGAGAGCAGACCCAACAGAGTGCTTCTCCCAGCCGTAGTGGGGTGTGGTGAAGAGGGGACGGTCCAGTTCCTGCTGGGTGAAGGTCTGGTGAGCACCCATGACCTCAAGAAAGTCTGCCCGGAGCTGTTCCCAGCCGACAGCATCGACCTCTGGCCATCCCACTGCTGCATGTGGGGTGGGAATCGGGGTGCCCCCACGGGCAATGTTCACCACCCAGTTCAGCCAGAAGTGGGTGTGGGCCACCACTTCTGCAACGGAGTGCGGCAGGCCTTCAGGGCGTGTGCTGGCCTGCTCAGGGGTGAGGCCTTCCAGGAGGGCAGCAGGATTCATGAACGAACCCGAGTGGAAAAGATGGTGGAGAATGTCTTTTGCAGGAGATGCAGTGTAATCCAGTTGCTGTGTCATGCGTTTTCCTCTCTGGATTCACTGTACCTGCAGGGTGTGACATCAGGATGTCAACTTTTGGTACCGCTCATAAACCCTCAGGGCTTTTTGGCAAATAACATCACGCAGATGGGGCGGGGAAAGAATCTCCACCTGATCTCCAAGCTGCAGCAGGAGCCCGTAAAGCCATTCATCTTCGGGAGCGGAGAACTCAAAAATGGCCCGGCCCTCCTCCCGGTGCTTCAGGGCATTCACCCCAAACCATTCGGTGATTCTGGGAATGCCTTCCCGGTCCACAGCGAACCTGATCTGAATGGGAGGGGTGCGCCTGAACCAGTTCTCCTGAATGTTCAGCATCTCCTGCGGGACGGCTCTGGGTTCAAAGCATTCTGAAAGCTCCTGCAATTGACCGATCCGGCTGAACCGGAATTGCCTGAAGTCCTGCCTGCTGCAGCAGAATCCCAGCAGATACCAGTAGCCTGTTTTCAGAATCAGGGAGTATGGCTCCACCGTGCGCTCCTCGGGCTGCTCGCTGGTGGGCTTGTGATACTGGAACTTCACCTTCTGTCTCTTGCGAATGGCCTGAAGCAGCAGGTTGTGCTTCTCCAGGTCCACGCTCGTGGAACTCCAGGAGGTGTGGTCAATCACGATCTCCTGCATTCCTGCAGGCTGACCTTCAGGATGGTTCTTGCGCAAAAGCAGTTGAAGTTTCTCGTAGATCTGGACCTGCTCCATCCCCATGGGAAGTTGTACAAAACTGTTCATCAGGCGCATCAGGTTCAGCACCTCACTCTGCGAGAGGATGGTGCGGTCCAGAGCGTACCCTTCCATCACCCCAATTCCGCCACTCTTGCCAGGGAAGAGCACCACGGGAATTCCGGCTTCTTCAAGCACAGCAATGTCCCGATAAATGGTTCTTTTGGACACCTGAAAGCGTTCAGCGAGCTCTGCAGCGGTGATTCTTTCTGTTCCCATCAGTAAGGTGAGCATGCCCAGCAGTCGGGTTAACCGGTCCATACCCAGCATTATGCAGGGCAGGGGGCTGAAAAGGGAGCAGGCAACATTTACAGTCCAGGGTCAGCAGGTCTGCAGTGAAACAACTGAACCCAATCTGTACGAAATGTCATATTTCATTTGAGGTAAACAATTATCCTAAAGCAGACATGATTTCAATGCATGACCGATTTTCATGTTTCTTTGTAAGCTGACTGAATTTTGAAAGGCAGATAAATCTGTTTTTAATTTTTACGTTCAATCCACACTTTGCTTTTGCTATCATCAGGCTTGTTCTGACGGAACAGCCAGTGCACATCAACACAAACTTCATTGCTGCTGGCTTGAATGGGGGAACCATGCGTCAACCTCTTCGGCATGTTCTGTGGTCCGTTTTTCTCCTGGGTTGCCTGAGCCCTGCAATGGCGGCCAGCACCTACACCGTCAAGCGAGGAGACACCCTGTGGAGCATCTCCCAGAAACACAAAATCACGGTTGACCGCCTGAAGGCCATCAACCATCTGAAAAGCAACACCATTTACTCAGGCCAGAAACTGAAGGTCAGTGGAAAACCTGTGCAGAAAGTTGTTGTTCCCAGAAACCCACCCCTGCCTTTTGCGGTGGCGATGTCCAGCAAAAAGGTTCTGGGTGTGCCTGTTTACGCCATCCATGTGAATCTGGCCCATCCCAGGGTCAAGATCAGTCCCCTGCTGCCCACTGCAGGTCTGGGGCATGGAGGGGCCCGATTGCGTTATCTGGCCCAGCAACCCGAACTGGTGGCGGCCATCAACGGCGGTTATTTTCACCCACAGTCTTACATTCCTGCGGGAGACCTGGTGTTTCAGGGCCGCCAGCTGGCCTCTGGACGCATTCAGACAGCACTGTCGCTCACCGCTGACAACAAGGCCCGCATCCATGACCGGATTGGCTCCTGGAAAGGCTACGAAACGGTGATTGCCACCGGGCCTCACGTGGTCCGCAGTGGGCGTCTGGTGATCCAGCCCAGGGTGGAGGGCTACCGTGACCCTGCCGTGTGGGGAAGGGCCAAGAGAAGTGCTGTGGGCCTTGTCAACAACGAGTACCTGATCTTCATCACCAGTCCTCAGGCGCTCACCCTTGCAGAGGTCGGCAAGATCATGATGAAAATGAAGGCAAAGGATGTGATTCTGCTTGATGGGGGCTCAAGCGCAGGCATGATCTGGGAAAAAAGGCTGGTGGTGCAACCTGCCCGTGCCCTGTCTTTCGGCATTGGTGTGTTCCTGCGCAGAAAAGTCTGATCAGCTGTAGTTTTTCAGGCGGCCCTGAAGCTGCAGAACGGCAGGCTGAATGCAAATCTGGCATTCGGTGCGGTCCTGCAGCATCTCGCCATCCAGGTGGCATACCTGGGGCCGTTCCCAGCGCACGGTGACCTCTCTGGCCCGTGCAATCATCACATAAGGCAGGGCAGTGTGCTGGCCCATGACCACCAGAGGCAACACTGCAGCGAGGGTGCTTTTGCTGATCTCTTTGCCAATCACGATGTCCAGCAGGCCATCTGCGGGATGGGCCTGGGGGGCCACTTTGAACCCACCGCCATAACGGGTGGAGTTCATCACTGACACCAGAAAGGAAGGGCCAGCGTAGATTTCACGCCCATCTGCCACAATCTGCACCTGCAAATTCTGCAGTTGCTTCAGGGCCTTCCCTACCGCCCAGAGGTAGCGAGGCATCCCTGTCAGGTACGCGGGAGCATCATAGCTGAGCTTCCCGGCCAGAGCGTCAAAGCCCATGCCCAGGCCGTTCACAAACAGGCCTTCTTCACCCATGACCCCCAGATCTACAGGGGTCACTGCTTCTGTCAGGCGGCGCAGGGCCTCATCAGGCTGGGTGCTCCATCCCAGACAGCTTGCAAAGTCATTGGCGCTGCCAAAAGGGACAATGCCCATCTGAAAACCCTTTTGAACAGCAAATTTTGCAACAGACTGCACCGTGCCATCTCCGCCCACAGCCAGCAGGGTGTCGGTTAATGGGTCCCAGCCCTGCGCCACCTGAAACACCTCTGCAGGGTGTCGGGTCACATGCTGGGAGAAACGCATACCCCGCTGTTGCAAGGCAGCAAGCAGGCGGGGAAGCTTGTCTTCAAGGTGACCTCTGGAGGCATGGGGGTTGATGATCAGGCGGAGCATAGAAACCAACATAGCACAGCAGGAAATCCCACCTTTGAAGTGCTGCGGTGCCGTGTTCTGCATTGCTCTGGCTCAATCCAGCTTGTTTCTGAAACTGGGGGCCGTGCTGAGGTTCCCCAGAAACTGCTGAAATTCTTTTGCTGGCACTGGGCGGCTGATCAAATACCCCTGGATTTCATGGCACCCCATGCTGCGCAGGACCTGCAGTTGCTGTTCGTCTTCAACCCCTTCCGCCACCACGTGCAGATGCATGTTGCGGGCCAGATCAATCATGGCCTTCACCAGAA
Organism: Deinococcus cellulosilyticus NBRC 106333 = KACC 11606; assembly: GCF_007990775.1. NCBI lineage: Bacteria > Thermotogati > Deinococcota > Deinococci > Deinococcales > Deinococcaceae > Deinococcus > Deinococcus cellulosilyticus. Next base: position 15,422 of record NZ_BJXB01000013.1, read on the forward strand.
TCTGATCGTCCGGGTCATGGGTGAGGTCCCGGATGAATGAGCGGTCAATCTTGATTTTGCGGATGGGAAAACGCTTCAGGTAGGCCAGACTGGAGTACCCTGTCCCAAAGTCATCAATGGCGCTCATGACCCCCAGACGACTGAGGTCGTGCAGGATCTGGGTGGTTTTTTCCACATCCTGCATGACCAGGCTCTCGGTGAGTTCCACCTGCAGGTACTGGGCAGGCAGATCAAAGCGCTCAAGGGCCTCCTGGATGGTGTCCAGCACATCATTCTGTCTGAATTGCAGGGCAGAGAAGTTCACGCCAATCGGGATCATGGGCTGACCGTTTTCACGCCACTCATGGTTCTGGCGGCAGACCTCATTGAGAATCCAGCGTCCAAGGGGCAGGATCAGGCCCGTGGATTCAGCAATGGGAATGAAACGGATGGGGGGAATCATGCCCTTCTCAGGATGCAGCCAGCGGATCAGGGCTTCTGCAGCTATGCACTCTCCGGTCTGCGCATTGATGATCGGCTGGTAAAAGACGATGAACTCATTGTTTTCAATGGCCTGCCGCAGGTCGGTTTCCACCTGCAGGCGTTCGGTGGCCGCTTTGCTCATTTCTGGGGTGAAGATCTGGTAGGTGTTGCGCCCGGTGGCTTTGGCCTGGTGCATGGCGGTGTCTGCATTGCGCATCAGGGTATCGAGGTCCGTCCCGTCCTGCGGGTAGAACACCACCCCGATGCTGGGTGTGGCCAGCAGTTGCTTGCCCTCAATGGCAAAGGGCTGCCGGGTCAGTTCGATGATCTCCTGCAGGGTGTCTTGCACCTTCTGGGGGGTGATGTGGGGCATCAACAGCACAAATTCATCTCCACTGAGGTGAATGAGCTGGTCCCGCACAGAAAGCACCTGCTTGAGGCGCTGGCCAAAATAGTGCAGCACCCGGTCTCCAATGTTGGGGCCAAGCGAATCATTGATGGTTTTGAAATTGTCCAGATCAAGGTACAGAAAAGCAAGGGTGCCATTGCTCTCGTGCACCTCCTGCAGGAGTCTGGGGCCGTTTTCTTCCAGGTAGGCGCGGTTTGGAAGCAGGGTCAGACGGTCATAGTAAGCCAGTGTTCTGACCCTCTCCTCTGCCCTGCGGCGCTGTGTAACGTCCTGGAAAGCCCAGAGTTTCCCACGGATCTGCTGGTGCAGGTAGTAAGGCTTGGAGATGTATTCCAGTGCCCGACCATTCTCCAGATAGATCAGGTCACTCTGTGTGCGTTCAGGGGAGCGCAGGGATTCCTGCAGCACCTCCCGGAAAGCCTCAAAATCGCTGATCTGCTTGAGGATGGGAGGGTACCGCAAAGCCAGATTCCCGTAGTTCTGCAGTTCCTGCCTGGAGATCCCCCACAGGGTCAGAAACTGGGTGTTGCAGGTCACCATGCGGCCCCCACTGTCCACCACCAGCATGGCATCGCTGGTGGCATCAAAAATGGCTTCCAGCAGGGCCAGCGATTCTCCCAGTTCCTGGGTGCGTTCCATCACGATCTGGGTGAGCTTCAGGGGCTGACGCATGATCAGCCAGACCAGCAGGCCCACCATCCCAGAAAGCACCAGCACAAAAATGCTTTTCAGCAGGATGGCCGTGGCGTCCAGCCACCCCTGGGCGGGAGTGACTTCCAGCATCCATTTCCCATTGGGCACCTGGATGGGCACTGCCAGAGGGTGATCTGTCAGAGGGCTCTGGGAGGCTGCAATGGATTGTTGCTGGTCGTTGTTGGGATTGGTGAAGGTCAGTCGATAGCTGTACCCCTCCTGTTCCAGCAGGGAGAGGTTCGCCAGCCTGAGAAGCTGGGGCAGATCCAGCACCACCTGTACGAAGCCCCAGAAGCGCCCATCCTGCAAGAAGACAGGGTTGCGGGCCACCAGACCCTGCCCGCCCTGAATCAACTCCACAGGGCCTGCCAGGGTGAGTTTGCGGGTCTTCACCGCCTGCTCGGAGTACACTTTGGTGCGTTCATCGGTGAAGAGGTTCAGGCCAAAAGCAGCGTCATTGTTCAGGTACGGGTGGGTGTAACGGATGATGCCTTCAGGGGCAAGTTGCAGGGCACGGATGCCCGGATAGACCTGCAGCATCTGTTCGGCCAGAGGATAGAACTCATCCACCGTTCCTTTGTTCTGCCGCACCACAGCAGCCAGAGCGTATACCGCAGAAATGGAGTTCTCCAGTTCATGCTGCAGGGCACGAATCTGCTCATCGGACCGCTGCTGGACGATTCTGCGGTCCATCTCGAACGCCTGCTTTTCAGACAGGCCAACGATCACCCCGCCCACCACCATCACAAACAACACGGCCAGGGCAGTGAACCATTTGGCTTTGATGACTCCACTCGGGTTCATGGGCGCTCCTACAGGTCAACGAAATGAAAACGCTCTTCAAGTCTAAACCAATGGCAGAGACTTGAAGAGAGAGCAAAATGGCATACCTACAGTATGCGGGGTCTGGTCACAAAGCAGAGAAGCTAAGGCAAACTCCTGAGGGGCATCTGGGGAAAACCCTTACGAATCAGGAGTGCTCCAGAACAGTGCCCCAGTCCGCTGGCCGCTCAGCCAGACCCAGCCGCCAGGCAACCGCCTGAGCAATGCGCTGGCTGGCCAGGCCATCCCCGTATGGATTGGGACGGGTGCGCATGTATTTGAGCTCCTCAGGACTGGAAAGCAACCCGGAGAGCACCCTGTAGGATGACTCTGGCTCTGTTCCTGCAAGCTTCAACACCCCTGCTTCCAGGCCTTCAGGACGCTCAGTGACATTGCGCAACACAGCAACAGGCACGTTCAGGGCTGCCCCCTCCTCCTGCAGACCACCACTGTCGGTGATGAGCAGTTCACTGGCTTGCATCAGGGCAGCCATGTCTGCATAGTTCAGAGGTTCGGTCAATTCCATGTTGGGGAGGCCCTGCAGCACAGGATAGACAGCTTCTCGCACCGCAGGATTGAGGTGAACCGGATAAACAAAGTGATGGTCTGGATGGGCCTCAGCCACCTTTCGCAGCACCCCTGCCAGATCAGACATCACAGGCAGGTTCTCGCGACGGTGCATGGTGATGGTCACCAATTTCCTGCCCTGCCACTCCGGGCGCAGTCCTGAACGTGCAGCCACCTGACGCACGGCATCCACAGCTGTCTGTCCCGTCACGATGATGCCCTGGGGGTTTTTGCCCTCTTTGAGCAGGTTCTCGCGGCTCAGTGTGGTGGGAGCGAAATCCAGATCGGTCAACACATCTGTGAGTTTCCGGTTGGCCTCTTCAGGGAAGGGTTCTCGCATGCTGCCACTGCGAAGGCCAGCCTCGACGTGCCCCACCGGAATCCCTTCCAGAAAAGCAGCCAGGGCCACACAGAAGGTGGTGGTGGTGTCTCCATGCACCAGCACATAATCGGCCTGCATCTCTTTCAGTTTCTGGGCAGCTGCAGGAACAATCTTTGCCACCAGACCAGGAAGGGTCTGGCGATCGGTCATGACATCCAGATCTTCATCAGGGGTCAGCCCAAACACAGCAAGGGCATCATCCAGTTGCTGGCGATGCTGCCCGGTCACCAGCATCAGTGGGGTGATGCCAGGCTGGAGGTGCAGGGCCTGATAAACAGGGGCCATTTTGGTGGCCTCGGGGCGGGTACCAAATGCAACAACGACACGCATCAATTCAATGTCCTTTCCTTGTTCAAAGCACGCACACGGCGGTAGGCCACCCAGCCCAGAGCGCCAGCGATGATCAGCACCGTCACGGCAATCACCATCGGAGAAATCCCCTGGGCCACCATGCCAATCACGTTCAGGGTGAGGGTGATGCCCCAGATGATCACCGAGGTGGTACGGGCACTTCCAGTGCGCTGCAAGAGGCGGTGGTGCAGGTGGGTCTTGTCGGGTTTAAGGGGACTCTTCCCTTTGCGAATCCGGCCAATGAACACCTGCGTGGTGTCCAGAATGGGCAGGGCCAGGAAAAGGAAGGGGGCAATCAGGGAGGGGTTCTGGCTCTCGGGAAGCGTTCCCAGCAGGGCCACCGCAGCCAGGGTGTACCCGATCAGGTAGGCTCCGGTGTCTCCCATGATGATCTGACTGGGATTGAAGTTGTACCGCAGGTAACCCAGCACAGCCCCCGCAAGTCCAGCCAGAATGATCACGGCAGCAGCACGGTCTGGAGACTGGGCACTGACCGCAATCAGCACCATGGAGGCAATGAAACCAATGCCTCCGGCAACCCCATCCACCCCGTCCATCAGGTTCACGGCATTGGTGATCCCGATGATCCAGCCCAGGGTGATGATGATGTTCCAGATCCCGATGCTGTCTCCCAGCAGGTCCCTGAACCAGGGCACCACACCCAGATCGATGTGCAGACCGTTGACCACCAGCAGGGCAGCGGCAATCAGTTGCACCACCATGCGAAAGAGGGGGGGCAACTCGAACTGGTCATCAATGAAACCGGTAAAAGCCAGCAGGGCACCCCCGAGCAGAATGGCCAGGACCTGCACCTGCAGGTGTTCAATCAGGATGGGGCGCAAAGCCCAGGCCACCACAATGGAAGCAATGAAGCCTCCAAAAATGGCAAGTCCTCCGGCGTTGGGCAGAGGTTCCTTGTTCAGGCGACGCTCGTTGGGCATGTCCGCCCAGCCCACCTTGATGGCAAACTCCCGCACCCTGGGCATGAAGCGCTGGGTCAAAAACCAGGCCACCAGAAAGGTGAGCAGCACACTGACCGGCCCCTTGCCAAGAGGATCGGCAATTCCCAGTTGATGCAGAAAATCCATCACTCAGATCACTTGGTCCCGTAAATGCGGTCTCCAGCGTCGCCCAGACCGGGAACGATGTAACCGTGGTCATTGAGGTGGGAGTCGATTGCCGCCACCACAATGTCCACATCAGGACAGGCTTCTTCTACGGCACGGATGCCTTCTGGAGCAGCCAGAATGCTCATCAGCTTGATGTTCTGTGCCCCTCTGGCCTGCAGGGTGCGGATCGCATCAATGGCGCTCCCTCCGGTGGCCAGCATCGGATCAAGCACGAAAACTCGGCGCTCGGAAATGTCCTGGGGCAGCTTCACGTAATACTCGACAGGCTTGAGGGTTTCAGGATCACGGTACAACCCGATGTGACCCACTTTGGCAGCGGGAATCAGTTGCACAATGGCGTCTGCCATGATCAGACCGGCCCGCAGGATGGCAATGAGGGCCAGTTTCTTGCCAGAGAGCACAGGAAACTCGGAGGTGGTGATGGGGGTTTTCACCGTGACGTTTTCAAGTTCCAGATCGCGCATGGCCTCATAGGCCATCAGGGTGGAGATTTCTGCTGCGAGCTGACGGAAGTCCTTGACTCCGGTGTTTTCATCTCTGAGAAGCGTCAGTTTGTGTTGTACCAGGGGGTGCTTGACCACAGTGACCATATCGAGATCAATCATAACAGGAAGGTCCCTGTGAAATTCACACCTTTTTGAGGCAGTCAGGGGTCAGCGATCAGCAGCCAGCACCAGGCAGGACATTTCAGGCCTGGACCCATCCACTCATCGGGGGATTTCACCGAAGTGGGGGGCATAATGCTCTTTCTCTCTGCGCGAAAAAGCAAATCTGCCATAACTGTGGTTCACAGTTTCAAAGGCACGCTGCTCCATCAGAACAGCAATTTCTTTGGACCAGCGGTGCATCAGGATCACCCAGATCACCAGAAACAGGCTGATGCCGAGCGCCACCACCCCAAAGGCCACCAGCAGAAATTTGAGGGGAATGGCCACCGCAGTGGACCACTGCAAAAAAGCTCCAGCCATGAAAAGCAGAATCACAGGCTGCAGGTACACCAGCAGTCCAGGGGTGAGTTTCTGTTGCACCAGACGGGCCACAGATTCAGGTGTCATGTGTTCAGTGTAAAGCCAGTTGGTTTTTGAGGAGGTAAGAAAACCTCAAAACTCGGCCAGAACCCCCAGCGAGTGACGGGCCCGTTCCAGCTTGAATGGGAGCTCGGTGGCCACCGTGTGCGGGGTGTTGCGGGGAATCCAGTGCAGGTCGTTGAGGTAGGTCAGGGCCAGGTAGGCCTTGAAGCGTTCCTGCTCTGCAGGGGTGCGCACATAGGCCAGAGCGGCCTGCAAGGCTTCATGGTCTGGCAGGAGGTCCAGGGTTCCAGCTTTCAGCAGGGCAATGTCCCGCATCGGGTCATCGAACTGTGCCCTCACCCAGTCGATCACCAGCACTTCCCCGTCATCGCTGACCAGGATGTTGTTGCTCCACAGGTCCAGATGGCAGAACATGCCTTCGGTTTCCAGCAGACCCTGTTCCAGAGCCCGTTCCAGCACCACAAACAGAAATTCGTTTTCAGGGTCACGGATGTCCTGAAACTGGGTCAGTTTGCGTTCTACAGAAGCAAGTTCCACCCTCTCTCCTGAACGCTGCTGGTGCAAGGTGTCCAGAAACCGCTTCAGCTCTGGGAGAGCACTTCTGAGGGTGTGCGCTGTAACCGGAAGCCCAGGGAAGCGGTGGGTGACCAGCAACTCTCCCTCATCGGTGATGCGCACCTCATGGACCAGATGGCCCAGACCGGCACGCTTCAGGTTGTCGGCCTCTAAAGCCGCCTGATGCTTCTCACGGTACAGCTTCAGGACATACCGTCCGGTGCGGTAGGTCAGGCTGTGCTTACTTTCCTGTATGAATTCCAGGGGTCCATAAGCTTGTGAAAGTTCCGTAAGCACCCCCCCATTTTACCTGAGCATTGCAAAAAATGTAGCAGGTACACTAAACATTGAATCCAGCACTCAGTGGTCAGCGGTCAGCCATCAGCCCTGAGGCCACCAGAAACATCCACAAAATAGCAGGGGGCTTTCAGGGAAAAAGTGATCCTTTTCAGAGGCTTGATGCAAAGCGGTCCACCACGGTGACACCCGTGCCTGCGAAAGTGTTCATGTGCACCAGGGCATCAATGGATTCTTCCAGGGTGATGCGCCTGCCAATCAGCAATTCTGGTTTCAGCAGGCCCTGTGCAATCATGCGGAGCATCTCAGGGTAGGCGTGGGCCTGCATGCCATGGCTGCCGTAGATTTCGAGTTCCTTTGCGATCACCCGGTCCATCGGGATGGGTGGATGTTGCTGTTCTGCAAGCATCAGACCCACCTGCACATGACGACCCCTGGTCCTCAGGCAGGCGATGGAGTTGAAGCAGGTGACGGTATGCCCCAGGGCGTCCAGTGAGACATGGGCTCCTCCACCTGTCAGGTCACGGATGACCTCCACCACGTCTGGAGTGTTTTTGCTGTTGAGGGTCACATCTGCGCCCAGTGCACGGGCAAACTCCAGTTTCTGGTCATCAATGTCAATGGCCACCACTGCCGCGCCCAGAGCCTTCGCAATCATGAGGGCAGAAAGGCCCACACCCCCACAGCCATGCACAGCCACCCACTCTCCCCCTCTGACCCTGCCCTGGTGCACCACAGCACGGAAGGACGTGGCGAAACGACACCCCAGACTGGCAGCGGTCACAAAGTCCATGCTCTCCGGCATGCGCACCAGGTTCTGGTCTGCGTAGTGAATCCCCACGTACTCCGCAAAAGAGCCCCAGTGGGTGAATCCGGGCTGGAACTGGTGGTCACAGACCTGCTGGTTGCCCGACTGACACGCCCCACAATGACCACAGCCACACACAAAAGGCAGGGTCACCCGGTCCCCGACCTTCCAGTTGCGGATGTCCTTGCCAACCTCGAGAACCGTTCCAGCGAGTTCATGCCCGGGCACATGGGGCAAAACAATGTCTCTGTCATGCCCCACCCAGCCATGCCAGTCGCTGCGGCATACCCCGGTGGCCTCCACTTTCAGGACCACCCCATCAGGACGGGCCACAGGATCGGGAACATCGGTGTACTCAGGGCGGGTGTTAAAGGCATGGAAGAGGACGGCTTTCATATGGGGGATTTTAACCCATAGATCCCCCACCTCGCCTCAACAATTTTGTGTTCTGTATGGGTACTCTCGGCCCGCCATTCCCCGCAACAAAAAACCCCTGCATTGCAGGGGCCTCAAACCGCTGGAACTCAGAACCGCTCAGTCACGGTCTTCAGTTGCAGGAAGTTGGCAAGGTAGTCGGGACCGCCAGCTTTGGAGTCCGTACCACTCATGTTGTACCCGCCGAAGGGCTGCACACCCACCAGAGCACCGGTGATTTTGCGGTTGAAGTAGAGGTTGCCCACTTCAAATTCTGCGCGGGCTTTTTCCAGACGGGCACGGTCACGGGAGTGCACGCCACCAGTCAGGCCGTACTCGGTGCTGTTGGCAATTTCCAGCGCGTGGTCGAAGTCACGGGCACGGAACACGGCCACGAAGGGTCCGAACACTTCTTCCTGGGCGATGCGGGCATTGGGGTCCACACCAGAGAAGATGGTGGGCTGGATGAAGTAGCCTTTGCTGCCGTCAGCAGTGCCACCGGTTTCCAGTTTGGCCTCGGTCTTGCCGATTTCGATGTACTTCTGGATCTTCTCGAAGGACTCGTCGTTCACCACAGCAGTGACGTTGCTGTTGTCTTCTGCATTGCCAACCGTCAGGGCTTTTGTGCGCTCGACAAATTTGGCCAGCACCTCGTCATGGATGGCATCGACGAGGATCAGGCGGCTCATGGCACTGCACTTCTGACCGTTGAAGCCAAAAGCACTCTGAACGGCAGAGGTCACTGCGTTTTCCAGATCGGCGGTTTCATCGACGATCATGGCGTCTTTGCCCCCGAGTTCCATGATGGTGCGCTTGATCCACTTCTGGCCTTTGACCACTTTGGCAGCCTCGGCATGGATGTAGAGACCCACAGAACGTGAGCCCGTGAAGGTGATGAAACGGGTTTTCGCGTGCTTGACGAGGTAATCCCCGACTTCTTCGCCCACGCCGGGCAGGAACTGGACCACACCAGCAGGCAGACCAGCTTCAATCAGCAGGTCGATGAATTTCGCAGCAATCAGGCTGGTGTCCTCGGCGGGCTTCACGATGATGGTGTTGCCCACCACGATGGGAGCGGTCAGCATGCCTGCAAAGATGGCCAGGGGGAAGTTCCAGGGGCTGATGGACACACCCACACCGAGGGGAATCCAGTGCAGTTCGTTCTCCTCACCGGGGTAAGGGAAGGTTTCTGCAGGATGGGCGTACTTGTCGGCCTGGCGTCCGTAGTACTCCAGGAAGTCGATGGCTTCTGCAGTTTCCACATCGGCTTCGGCGTAGTTTTTGCCTGCTTCCAGGGCCATCAGGGCATTGAACTCATGGCGGCGGTCTCTGAGCAGTTTTGCAGCTTTGATCAGGATGCGGGCACGGGCGTCCATGGTCCAGTTTTTCCACCAGCTGAAAGCTTCCCATGCGCCTTGCAGGGCCTGTTCAGCGTGCTCGATGGTGGCTTTGGAGGAGTAGCCCACCACTTCCTGAATGTCACAGGGGTTGATGGAGGTCAGTTTCTCTTCGGTGAAAATGCGCTCACCGTTGATGATCAGGGGAACGGTCTTGCCCAGGTCCTGACGGACTTTCTTCAGGGCGTCCTGATGGGCTTTGACGTTTTCAGGCTTGGTGTAGTCAATGAAGGATTCGGTTTGAAAGGGTCCAATTTTCAGCATGGGGGCTCCTTTGGCCTCTCAAGGGGTCAGAGAGGGGCAGGGGCGGGCCTAGGGCTCGCCCAACACGGAAGACAGGTCAACAGGATTCTGCGGCAGCAGATTGTATACTGGATATTGTATACAATCTTGGACCAAAAATCCATCATCCTCTGAGCATGCCACGCAGCACGAACATCACGTTGGCAGGGCGCTCAGCAATCCGGCGGCTGAAGTAGGCGTACCAGTCGGAACCATAAGGAATGTAGGCCCGAACGGTGTAGCCCTCTTTTGCCAGTTGCACCTGCAGGTCACGGCGGATTCCGTAGAGCATCTGGAACTCGAACTGGCTGTAGGGAATTTTGTTCATCTGCACAAAGCGCTTCACGTCTTCGATGATGCTCTCGTCGTGGGTGGCCACACAGCAGTAGTTCCCGGCTTTCAGGTGCTGGTAGACCAGACGGCGGTACTGCAGGTCCACATCCCGCTTGTTGGGGTATGCCACAGACTCGGGCTCAAGGTAGGCCCCTTTCACAATGCGCAGGTTGGGTTTCAGGTCATCCAGAGAAGCACGGTCCTGCTCTGTGCGGTACAGGTAAGCCTGAAGAACGGTTCCCACCGTCTGGTTCCCGAATTCACCCACCAGGGTTCTGAACTGCTCCAGGGTGAGGTCCACGAGGGGGTGGTCTTCCATGTCGAGGGCCACAAAAGCATTCAGTTCTTTTGCACGCTTCAGGATGCGGCGCGCATTGACCATCCCCAGGTTCTCACCATTGGCCAGGGTGATTTTCTGACCGACGCTGGACAGTTTGATGGCCACATAGATCGGGAAACCCTGGCCTTCGGCGGCATCCAGCAGCCGGATGATTTCATCTGCAAATTCGTTGGCCTTGGCCTCGGTGTCGACGAACTCTCCAAGAAGATCGAGAATGCCATGCACACCGACTTTTTCCATGTCCTTGACCGCTGCAATGGCGGTCTGGCGCTCTTCACCAGCGACAAAACGTTTTGCAACACTCCATGCTCGCTGCTTGACAATGTCCTGAACGGTCTTGTTGTTGGCCACGCTCAGGACGGTGTTGCGGTACACCTGATTCAAATCCATTTCCTAACCTCCATATGAACTCTGAGAACCCTTTTTGTGGGATCAGTTGCGGGTCATTTCATGCAGTTGCTGAACCACCAGATCCCCGAAGAAGCGCACGTGATCGCGGGCGAGCTGACCCGCAGTTTTCACGTCCCGCTGCAAGATGGCATCCAGAATGGCCTCGTGTTGAACGGTGGTCTCGGGCATCAGGTTGTAGGTGCCGGTCATGTGCTTGATGATCGCCACCGTGTGTTCCAGGTTGTTGAGGGCCTGCACCAGCATCTGGTTGTGGCTGGCCAGGGCAATTTTGCGGTGAAAGAGCAGGTCCAGACGGGTCTGCTCCCGGTAATCGTCGCGGTCCTGTTTGAGGTCATGCAGGGCATCTCTCAGGCTGGCTGCATCCTCTTCGGTGTAGTGCTGGGCCGCCAGTTCTGCAGCCAGACCATCGAGGGCTTCACGCACCTCATAGCTCTGGCGGGCCTCTTCGGCAGAGAGCACACGCACACGCACGCTCTTGTTGGCGTTGGCTTCCAGCATGCCTTCTTGCACCAGACGCTGGATGGCCTCACGGATGGGGGTGCGGGACACCCCGAACCTTTCGCAGAGTTCAATCTCGGCGATGCGGGCACCGGGCTGAATTCCGCCAGAGAGGATCTGGTGTCGGAGCAACTGGTAGATCTCGTCACGGATCAGTTGGGGGCGCTCAAAGTTCATATTGTATACAATATACAATTTTTATCTGGTTTCTGGCAATCGAAGATCTATGCAAGTATAGTCAATAAAGATTCATGTCAATGAAAAAAATCTAGTGTTCTAGACAGTTGTCCTGAAATTTTATTCAAACTTAAGCTTCTTTAAAAAAATAAAGACAGCCCTCTGCAGGACTGCCTCCCATATTCTGAATCAAATCCTAGAAATCGAACAAACTGAGCTGCATGTCCTCTTCCAGCACAGGCAGGGCCGTCATCTCACAGAACTCCAGGCCCAGAGCCTGCAAGCGTTCCAGTGCAGGAAAAGTGATGCTGGGGGCCACCAAGAGGCCCCGCACCTGCTGTCCTGTCTGCTCGCGGGTCAGTTTCACATAACGGTCCAGCTGAAACACCGCCTCATGGGTCGCTCTGGCCCGCTTGAGTTCAATCACCACCAGACGCCCTTCACTGTCACGGGCGAAGAGGTCCACCCCTCCAGCATCCGTCAGGAGTTCTTCCTCCAGAATGCACAGTCCGGGTTCCATGCAGTCCGGTTTTTTCCTCAGGGTCTTGCGCATCTCTGCCTCAGATCCCGAAAGCACAAATCCGTATTCCTGCGAAAACTCTGCAGCGAACACCAGATGGGGGTCCAGACACACCACCCTCACCACTTCGGGCGGACTGTTGCGCTCTGCGGTCAGGACCACCATTCCAGCCTCCAGCGAAGCCGAAATGTGATCGGTTTTGGGCTGCCAGTTCACAGGCTTCACCCCTTTTGCCCCCTGCACCTGGATGCTGCCATCAGGCTTCACAATCACCAGATAGTTCCCGGCCTCTGCATAACTCGCAGCCCGACCTGCATAACTGATCTCGCACTCCCCCACCAGTTGCACCAGTCGCCCAGAATGCAAATGACCGACAAAAAAGGAAAGCAGATCCGAACAGGTGGGTTGATGAATCAGGCCAGCAATCATGCCCCACACTGTACAGGATGGTCAAAGCTGGAGAAAGAGGTCAGGATGCAGCAGAAAACTGTCACTGGGTCCGTACTCTGACCCAACGGGCATGACTTTCAGGCTCAAAATCCGCCAGAAAGCCTGAAAAATGCCCTGTGGGTAAGCGGTTTTGCCTGAGCTTTACAGCAGATGGTTCAGGCATTAGAATCATATATGCTGATCCCTGTGCCTACGGGAGTCGTCTAACGGCAGGACATCTGACTCTGACTCAGACAGTTAAGGTTCGAATCCTTACTCCCGTGCCAAAGACACCCAGGGATCAGCTTTTTTTGTGCCCTGAAAATCCACAGCCCCGATGTTCTGGAAGCTTGAAAAAGCTTCCAGAGGGCCAAAACAACCCCACGCATGGTGATGAAGCCCATCTGGCAGGGCACCTGACTGTAAATCAGACGCGGGAACGCATTGCTTCTCTCTATCCTGTCATCACCACTGTTTTTTTTGGATGGTTGTCAGAGTGGTTTATTGTGTTTGCTTGCTGTACCGTTTCGGTCAACGGAGGTTGACCTGAGCAAAGCGAATAGAAAGGTACGACTGTTCAGACCCATCAGTTTTCTGTGAATTTGAAGGAAGGCAAATGGGTTTACAGCCCCGGAGGTTCGAATCCTTCACCATCCGCCACGGATGATTGGAGCAGAGGTCAGCTCGCTGTCCTGTCACGACAGAGGTCACCGGTTCAAGCCCGGTATCATCCGCCACAACCCCTGAATGTTCGGGGGTCTTTTTGCATGTCGTGAGGCTTTCTTTCCCAACTGCAGGTACACTGTGGAGTACCCATGTCTGGCCATGACTTCTATGCTTCCCCTGACCCCGAAGCCCTGCTCCAGCAGGCATGCATGGCTCTGGACCTTCTGCGCACAGCAGGCTACAGCCGTACAGTGCAATCTGAGCCGGAGCAGGGAGCAGAAGACCTCGTGCTCAGGTACCAGCGTCCTGACCTGACATTGCTGCTGGAATTCTCCGATTACCGCTGGAGGCTGGAGGGGGTGCATGTCACCATTTCGGTGGTTGCAGCAGGCGGACAGCATTTTGGGCAGGATGACCTGAATGCTGCATGTCCTGCGACACCTGATCAGGACCTGTGGACCTGGCTGTCCGCCCTGGCACAAACACACCTGATGGAAGACACTGCAGACTTCCTTGAGCTTGTCTCCCAGAAGCATGCCGAGAAAGTCCACAGGTGGCAACAGGAGCAGGAAGCAGATCTGGAACGGTACCGTCAACTGGCCCTGAAAATTGAGGAATATCCTTCTGGCACCCTGTTCTTGCTGCCCAACACCCCTGAAGCCCTGGGAGAGGATTTCTGGCGTCACTTCCCGGACCACCCCACCCGGGAACAGCAACCCGAGGTCTGGCTGGTGGTCTGCGGTCTGGGAGAATTGATTGCGCCAGACCATGAAAGTGCTCTGGACGTGCTGGGCCTTCGGGACGGCTGATTCAGGCCACAGGCCCCTTGCCCCGTTTCAGCAAGGCAAGCTGACCGATGTGGTACCCCTCATGCCAGCTGAAAAATTCCAGCATCATCGTCCAGTTTTTCCCAGGACGAACCTCTTCTTGCAGACGTTCAGGGGTGAAACTGGACAGGGCCTCCATGAAACACTGGTGGGTCCGGTCCCAGACCTCCAGCAGTTTCTCCCAGGTCACAGGGGTGTCTGGACCTGAGGGTCCTTCTCCAGCAGCAAACGGCCTGCATTCTTCTGCAGACCAGACAGCAGGAGCCCTCCATTCCAGCAGGAAATCTGTGCGGCTTTTGATCAGGTGGCCCAGAATCCAGTGGGCATTTGGACCTCCATCGAAAGCTGACGCCAGGTTTCCTGAATGGTTGAAGGCATTCAGGTGTCGTTTCAGAAAAAGGTTGTTGCGTTCATACATTGCGATCAGGGTTTCCAGAGAAATGTGCATATGGAAGACATTTTATTGCATATAAGGCTTCTGGTGCAGTTCCACGAAACCAGAAAATCCCGGAACAGGACGTTCCGGGTGAGATGAGTCTGGATCATTTCAGGGTTTTGATGTAAGCGAGCACATCGGCCATCTGCTGGTCCGTTGGGGGTTTGCCTGTGCCCATAAAAGGCGTTTTGTCATACCTGGGCATGGTGGCCGCCAGCGTTTTCTTGCTGGGATTCACCCCTTTCACCAGGGTCTTCTTGAAGTCAGCAAATTTCCATTTGGCCAGGGTTCCTGCCAGTTTGGGACCCACCATTCCCTGTCCTTTGTCTCCGTGGCACATCTGGCAGGTGGAGGAGTACAGGGTTTTTCCACTGGCAGCGTTGCCTTTGGGATCTGCAGCCAGCACCAGTCCACTGGACAGGGCGATCAGCAACAGTACAGTTTTGCGCATGTTTCACCTCCTTGTTTTCACATCCTACTGTTGATGCCCAGCAGGACCCAGGGGCAAAAATCCCCCTCCAGCGAAGTGTTTCTTCTGGAAGGGGGACATTTTTCCTCCTGTCTGTTGCCTTTGAGGGTTTATTTCTTGATCTGCACTTTTCCTGTCACATCCATCAGTTTCAGGTTGCTGCTCAGGCCCTTCACAAAAGAGGTGTCTCCACTCAGGCCCACATCCAGCACACAGGCGTTGTACCAGTTCTCATGCACCTGTCCTTTGACAGAAGCACACTCCAGCACACCCCTGTCCTTCTGTTCGGTGGTCAGGTCAGACACCGTGATGAACTGGGTGGGCTTGCCAGCATCATTGAACGTGGATGGCCCCTGCCCTGAGTCATAGGTGAAAAGTGATTTTGCAGGATCGGTGATGCGCCAGCTGCCAGCAAAATCCTGGTACATCTGGTCAAACGTGACCTGGGTGGTGTCCAGAGCACTTCCTGCTGCAACCCTCAGGTCGTTGGTGGGCAGACCATCGGCATCTCCGAGCAGGCCTTCAAGTTTGTTGTAGTGGGATTTGTACACCTGCAGGTACACGTTCAGGTAATTGCCGGGGATCTCAATGTACAGGCGGTCCTGGTTGCTGGTGGTGCTGGTGTTCGGCCAGGTGACCATCACGTCTCCTGATGGGAAGCGCTTGACCTCTCCCCCACCTGCAAGTTTGAGTGGAGCCAGGAGGGTTTTGATTGTGCCATTGACCCGCACTTCGGTCTTGCCTGTTTTCAGGAGGGCCACCATCACCCGATCTGGCCCCACCTGGGCTGCCACAGCGGTGTTCAGGCTTGCCACACTCAGGTCTCCCACCGGGGACATGCGGGTCTGGACCTGCAGGTCAGGCGTGTCTTTCAGGCGTGCAAAGACAAATTCACCCACACCCATGAAGTCATAGTAGAGGCCATCGAAAGTCGTGTAATGCGGGTCATTGATGCCCCCTCCGCAATCGTTGTCGCGGGTGGTGCCCACAATGTCACCACTGGCATTTCGAACCTTGCCGCACTCCAGGCCATCAAAAACACCTCCAGTGGGTGGGGTGGGAGCAGAATTGCAGGCAACCAGCATACCAACCAGAACAGCAAACCATCCAGCAGCACGTACCATGTGGACCTCCTGGTGCAATCACCCTGATGGGTGGATGGATTTTAAAGGGAAACTCTTGCGCGTTCTAGTCCGATTGTAAATCAGGATCTCTGACACAACCATGACCAGAAGTACTACATAGGGAATCTACTTATTTTATTTCAGAAGGTGTCACGAACCAATGAAGTGCCTGTTCAAAAATTGTCGTTTTTCCATCAACAAAAGACCAGAACGAAGGGTTCTGGTCCGGGGTCCAGGAAGGCATCAGAAACGGCTTCTGGAGACCGCTGCTTTGAAACCCTCAATGGCGAAATCAATCTCTGCTTCTGTCACTCCACGTCCCAGGCTGAAACGCAGGCTGGATTTGGCATCTTCTTCACTGAGGCCCAGAGCCAGCAGCACATGGCTTGCCTGCATCGTTCCCGCAGAGCAGGCACTTCCTGCTGAGACATACACACTTTCCAGATCAAGATTCATCAGGAGGGCCTCTCCATCTGCACCATGCACCGTTACAGAGAGCACTTTGGGACTGGAATCAGGCGCATGGTTGAAGCTGATGTTTTCCAAGGAGGCAAGTCCCTGCTGCAGGCGGTCTTTCAGTTGCTGAAGCCGGGTGTGGGTCTCAGGTTGCAGGGCCACTGCTTCTCTGGCAGCAACACCTGCGGCGTACACCCCACTGACGTTGTGGGTGCCTCCCCGAAAACCCTTTTCCTGATGCCCGGCCATCATGTGGGGGGTCAGTTCCAGTCCTCTGCGCACATAAAGCATGCCCACTCCGGTGGGTCCATAGAATTTGTGGGCACTGAAGGAGGCAAAATCCACTCCCCATGCATGCACGTCCACAGGCAGGATGCCCAGAGACTGCACAGCATCCGTGTGCACCAGTGCACCTCTGGCCCGGCAGACTTCTGCAATGCTGCGGATGTCCTGCACACTTCCCACTTCATTGTTGGCATGCATGACCGAAACCATCACGGTATCTTCCCTGAGGGCTTCTTCCACCTGCTCTGGGAAGATGCGGCCATAACGGTCTGGCTGCAGGTAAGTCACCTCGAAACGCCCGGTGGCTTCCAGAAAACGGGCAGGGGCCAGCACCGCACTGTGCTCAATGCTGCTGGTGATGATGTGTCCCCTCTCAAACTGCCGGGAGACACTCCAGAACACATGGTTGTCCCCTTCGGTGCCTCCCGAGTTGAGGATCACTTCCAGCGGATGCGCACCGATGCTCTCTGCCAGCATCACCCGTCCCTCTTCCAGCAACTCACGGGCATGCTGTCCGGCGCGGTGCACGCTGCTGGCATTGCCCAGCACCTGCGCTGCTTTCTGAAAGGCCTCCAGGGAGGTGGGGCTCATTGGCGTGGTGGCGGCATAATCCAGGTACGCTTGCATACAGGGACAGTCTAATACACCTGCCCACCGACAAAGGAAGCCAGTTCACCAGTGAACTTCCCATGCAAAACAGCCTCTCTGAAGACAGAGAGGCTCACAGAATCACAAAAATTCAGCGTTCGAAACTGCTGACCAGTTGACCATCAAGATACAGGTTGAAGACCGCATTTCCGGTCACGTTCACCTCGATGTCTGCTGAGGTGCCTGCAGCATCGGGAATCTTCACAATGCTCTTCTCCCCGGTCTCGTCCTGGACCCTCAGTTCTGCAACGCCAGGACCGAGATCGCTTGGGAAAACGTACTGGAACTTCTTGAGGGTGGTTTCAGGGGTTTCAGGGGTCTGGGTGCCAGGGTCAGGGGTCTCGGTGCCCGTTCCTCCCGGGTCAGTGGTGCCGCCTGTGGTTTCTCCGGGGTCGGTGGTGCCGCCTGTGGTTTCTCCGGGGTCAGTGGTGCCGCCTGTGGGTTCCTGGGCAGGCTGAGGAATGGGGCCTACTCTGGTCTGCCCATTGTCCCGTGAAGGTGGTGCCACAATGGGAGCCCTGGAGATGTAGATGGTCACCGGAGATCCGACAGGAACTTTTTTGTATTCGTCCGGGGTCTGGCGAATGACGGTACCTTCAGGGAGTTCACTGGTGATCTGTTGCACCTTGTTGAGGACCAGACCGGCCTTCTCCACTTCTGCTTTGGCTTCATCAAAGGTCATGCCCTTGAGGGTGGGCAGGAAGGTTTCTTTCACCTTTTTGCCACCAGAGATCAGGATGTTGATGGTGCTTCCCTTGCCCACCTGGGTTCCGGGCTCCGGGTCCTGCGCAATGATGGACCCTTTGGGAAGGGTCAGGTCATTGGGTGGAGAGGTGGTGACCGCACCGACCTTGAGCCCCACTTCCTGCAGGGTTCGGGTGGCTTCGCCCACCGTCATGTCCGTGATCTTGGGAACACTGAGGGGGGGTGGATTGTTCACGGTGAGCGTCACCAGACGGTTCACGTTCAAACTGGTCCCGCCTTTGTGGTCCTGTTCAATCACAGTTCCAATGGCAATCCCTGGCTCTTCCCCATCCACCACGGCCACCCGAAAACCCGCATCCACCATTGCGGTGGCTGCCTGGGTGATGCTCTTGCCGGTCACATCAGGCACAGTGAAGATGGGGGGGTTGAGGTAAGACTGGGTGGCCTTGCTCATCACGTAGCCTGTGAGGGTCAAAAACAGCAGGCCTGGCAGCCATCCCCAGATGGTCAGGCGAGGCCTGACAGGTTTTGGCTTTCTGGGTTTGGTGGCTCGCACCTTGGAGCTCTGCAAGGGCTTGAGGAACTCGGCATTCAGCCTTTGCACCTCCTCAATGGGACGCTCAACAAATTTCAGGCCTCTCAAAACAGGTTTGCCATCCAGAAGACCAATGTCGGCATCCTGGGCGGCAAAGCCCTGTTCGGTCAGCACCTGCACCAGGGTGATCAGGGCTTCGACTGCAGCAGCATCCTTGACGTGTGCCTGCAGGAAATTTTCGATGGGATCGACTTCGGTGGTCTTCCAGACGGTGTAGTAGGCTCCAGGCTTGGAAACCACATCCTGCAGGAGGGGGCTTTCGCTGCCTTTCAGTGCCGTGCGGTACTTCAGGAACAGGGTGCGGGTGCTCGGGTCCACGATGGTGAACCAGTCCACACGAACCAACTCCCCACCGGGTCCGGTGGCCTCGTAGAGCGTGGAGTGGGTTTCTTTGGAGAGTTCCTGAACAATTTCGTATTTTCCGTCAATGCGGCCCATGCTGCCCTACAGTATACGTGCCAAAGCGGGCTGGCTTGTTAACGCAGGCTCATGAATCGGAAATGGAATCCTCATGTGTAACGTTTGTTACAGCGAAAAACCCTCTCCAGTGCTGAAGAGGGTCCATGAGACCACAGGTCAAAGTTTGGTCAGTTCAGGGTACTTCATCAGGGCCTCGTCCTCGGTGAGGAATTCCCCTTCCTGATCGGGACTCCATACCACATCAATGCGCACCAGACCCACCCCGGACAGGCTGGCAAGTGTGGTGACCGCCTGCTGCACATTCTGGGGGGTCACCTCCTTGCTGATCTGGGGGAGGCTGCTGGAAGCTGCCATCAGGGTCACTGCCAGATAGAACCCTCCTTTTTCCTGGTTGGAGGTGGTGCGCTGGAATTTGCCGTAATTGCTGGTGGTCTGTTCGGTGAAATCACTGCGGGCCTCTGCTGCCCAGGCCCCCACCTGCCCATCCATCTGGGCCTGATGTCCTGTGGCAGCATCGATGTAGGCGTACATCCAGCGGTCCGGGTGACGGAGCACATTCAGTGCCGCCTCGTTGAGCATGCGGGCCAGACCCTGCGCACTGGAGGTGTCTCCGGTCTGGGCGATGTGCTGCATGGCCCGTTTCACCTCGTCCCCCTCGGCCAGCAGGATCTGAACTTTGAGGGCCTGCGCCTGAGGACCGTACCCTCCTGCCACCCCTGCGGCTCCACCTTTGCGCATTTTCTGCATGGCGGACATGATCACCATGGCAATGACAATGACAAAGATGATGGTGAAAAGGCCTCCTCCCCCACCACCACCGATGAAGATGGGACCACCATAGCCGCCAGAATAACCTCCACCGGAATACCCCCCACCGGAGTATCCTCCACCCCCATCAAAGCCTCCCCCCGAGCTTCCACCCGAACTGGGCGCAGATCCTCCGAAACCACCTCCACTCTGGGCAAAAGCACTGAGGCTGACCAGCCAGAGGAACAGGGTCCAAAACGCTTTCATATTGACCTCCGTGAACGATGCGCATTGAATGCAGCGTCAGATGTACTGCATCATGCTTCATTTCTCAGAGCAGAGAAGTGAGGAATGTTGAACTCTTTCTTCACTGTACGCCTTTTGTCTGTGGAGCATGGAGAACAGGATCTTGTTTTGGATTCATGCCATCGGGGGCGAGCCAGCGGCCCGCCCCTACAGATGTGGATACAGGCCTTCGGCCCCCGGCTTCTCCAGTAAAATGCAATCAGCTATGGAAGAACCTGTAATTGTGCTTTCTCGCCAGGAACTGGACACCCTGCTGTCCTCTCTGGTGGAACGGGATGAAAAACTGGTGTTCAAGAAGGACATCAAGCCCAAAAAGACCGATGAGCCCGTGGACCTGTACGTTTTCAGTGGCCACCTGGAAGCCCTGCGCAGCGAAGAGTTGGATGGCATGCTGATGGAAACCATCGAGGACCTGGGCTACGAGGCAAAAGATGAGGATGAGGCCTGGGAGGTCATCAAAGCTTTTTACCTGCCCCGCAAGTGCTCCCTGATGAAAGTCGATGAGGACGAGTACATCATTGGAGACGAGCTGGCCCGCCGTCTGGGGCTGCTGAAAGAGGCCCCATGAAAAGGCCCTGGTGGTTGCTGGTTCTGCTGGGCATTGCCGGAGTGGTGCTGGGCATCAACCGCAGAAAAATCGAAGTTCCTGCTCCTGCAGAGAAACGCACCGAAAGAATCGACATCACGGCGCAGGTGGAGGCTTTCGGAAAAGAAGGCAGCAGACCCGACCCTAAAACTGGCGAGGCTCACCCTTGAAGTGGCCTTTTTTGCATAGACTGTGGACATGATAGAGCGGATCTACCTCGCAAAGCCCAGAGGCTTCTGTGCAGGTGTGGTGATGGCCATTCAGGCCGTGGAAAAAGCAGCGCAATCCCTGGAAAAACCCGTCACGGTGTACCACAGCATCGTACACAACCATACCGTGGTGGAACGCCTCGAAGACCAGTACGGTGTGCACTTCGTGGAGGACCTTGAAGGTCTGCCCATGCTTCCTGCAGAGGGGGACACCGTGGTCTTCAGTGCCCACGGCATCAGTCCGGTGGTGCGCCAGAGGGCTGCAGAGATGGGCCTTCACACCATCGATGCCACCTGTCCCCTGGTCACCAAGGTGCACACTGAGGCCAAAAAATACGCCCGTGAGGGGTACCACATCCTGTTGATTGGAGACAGTGCCAGGCACCAGGAGGTGATTGGAACCCAGGGAGAAGCCCCTGAGGTCACCACAGTTGTTGCTGTGCTGGGCAAGGAAAGCAAGGGCATGTCTGATGCCCACACCGTCACCGTGCCCGATCCAGATCGGGTGGTGGTCCTCACCCAGACCACCCTGAATGTCGATGATGTGTACAAAACCATCGAGGTGCTGAAAAGCCGTTTCCCCAACATGGTGATTCCGCCCAGTGATGACCTGTGCTACGCCACCAAAAACCGGCAGGATGCCGTGAAGAACATTGCTCCCCATGTGCAGGCCTTTCTGGTCCTGACCAGCACCCACTCCAGCAACGGCATGCGCCTGCTGGAACTGGCCGAATCCCTGTGTGGCCGCGCACACCGTCTGGAAACCGATGAAGATGTCAGAACCATCGATTTCTCAGGGGTGAACAGCATCGGCATCACGTCTGCAGCAAGCACACCTGACGATCTGGTGCAGAGGGTGGTGCAGCACTTCAGAGACCTCAACCCGAATCTGGAAGTCATTGAAGAGGGAGAGTGGGAGAACATCAAGTTCAGGGAACCCAAAAGGTTGCCTCCTGCAGCACAGGTTTGACACATCTGGACAGACTTTTAAATTGCAACCACCAAAAAGAAGCCCCGGGGTGTCTCCCGGGGTTCTGTTGTGAATGCTTTTTGTCTGATTTGAGATGAGGCTTGAAGAAAGGTCCAGTGCTCTCGGCTCTGGGAGCGGGTCCTCATCAGAGACACCTGAAATGCGGCTTCTGGCGTCCGGACCCAGTCCACTGGCGTTCGGGTGGGCTTGAATCTCAGAGGGATGGAGCTGAAATGGGGGGATTATAAGCCAGCAATGGCACGCAGGTCGGCTTCGTTGGTGAGGGCAATGCAGCGGTAGGCGGGGCTCAGGAGGCCATCGTCGCGCATTTCACCAATCAGTTTGGAGACGCTTTCGCGGGTGGCTCCGGTGCCTTCTGCAATCAGTTCGTGGGTGGCACGCACAAAGCGCACGCCTTCGGAGTCTTCCCCACCGAGGGAGGAGTCGGCGAGGTTGAGCAGGTAACGGGCGATGCGTTCACGCAGTTCACCGTCCTGGATGTGCACACCGTCGTTCATGACGCGCTGGAGCTGGGAGCTGAGGCTCTGCAGCACTTCCCAGAGGGCTTCGCCTTGCAGTTCCTGGGGGTAGATGGGGTGCACCACAGCGTCGGTGAGGGCAATCACCTGGTGGGAGCGTTGAAGGCCGTGCAAAGCTTCTTCACCGAAGATGTCTCCGGGTTGGATGTGACGGACGGTGAGGTTGCGGCCCTGGGGGGTGAGACGGACGGCCCTGAGCAGGCCTTTTTCAAGTCTGTAGAGGCTGGGGCTGGCGTCTCCGGTGTAGTACAGGGTGTCTCCGCGACGCAGGGGGCGGCCCTGTCCGTGTACGTCCACCATTGTGTAAGATCCGTAAGTTTTCATGGTTAACCCTCCCTGGGCTGTGTGCCCGAATCGTGCTTGAAGTTGAACAAACCTTGTACAGCTTTGTCATTCAGTATAAGCAAAACCTACTGTTCAATAGCAATTATACACACAAAGCCCCCGGAAATCTCTTGGAGGTTTTTTCATTTTACTCAGAATGAATCAAAAATATTTCGACCCAGATGGGAAATTTCAGCTGTGTACAAGATTTGACTAAGCTTCGCTTCAGTCCCCATGCAGCCTCACTTCAGGAAAAGTCCGACCTCAATCGTCTGGGCAGCGGCCTGTACAGTCATTTCTGGATCACGGTTGTAACCGCCTGCCATGGTGCTCACCACTGGAATTCCATGCCCAAAACACCAGCGAAACACCCAGGCATCCCGTGCCCCCACCCCTTCGAGGGTCAGGGCAAAACGCCCGAAGCGGTCATTGAAAAGCACGTCCACACCGGCCAAATAAAAAATGAGGTCGGGTCTGAAGCTTTCAAGGGCTGCTTTCACCTGCGTTTCCAGAACATTAAGGTAATGGACATCCGTCACCCCATCAGGCAACCCAATGTCCAGAGAGCTTTTTTCCTTTCTGAAAGGGTAGTTTCGCTCTCCATGCACACTCAAGGTAAAGACCTCCGAAAATGAAGAGAGCAGGCTGGCTGTGCCATTCCCCTGGTGCACATCCAGATCCAGCACCAGAATCCTCTTTGCCAGACCCTCTTTCAGGGCCAGATGGGTGCAGATGGCCACATCATTGAGCAGGCAGAATCCTTCTGCCCGGTCCCGAAAGGCATGGTGGGTCCCTCCGGCCAGATTGATGCCCCATCCGGTGTTCAGTGCGTCTTGCATTGCTGCAAGCGTTCCTCCTGCTGCAGCTCTGGCACGCTCAACCACCTGCACGCTCCAGGGAAGGCCATATTCCCGTTCTTCCTGGCGGCTCATCTCGCCGTAACGCCAGCGGTTCAGGTAAGCATGGTCATGCACCGTGGCGGCCAGGTCCCAGGGCAGCAGTTCAGCATTCAAAATGGGAAGCTTCCCGAGCAGGCGGTCCCGCACCCCCGCATACTTGTACAGGGGAAAACGGTGGCCTTCGGGAAGCGGAAAAACAATGTGGGCAGGGGTGTAGGCTCTCAGCACAGGAGAATTCTAATGGCTGCCTTTCACCCGATGTGTATCAGGGTCAGCCCATCCGGGCCTGAACCACATAGCGCTCTTCCAGAATGGGAAAACCTGCAGGTGTGGCCTGGCTGTCCCAGGTCTGTTCAAGCTCTGCCTCTGAATGTGAATCTCCATGCCAGCGCTGGTACAGCAGGAAATCCTGAAACTCAGGCAGAAATCCTCTGGTCCTGAAGGTCCATTCTCCCAGCACATCTGCCTGAACCTGCTCCAGCTGGTGCAACACTTTTGTGCGGATGTCCTCTGTGGGATAAACACAAAGCATGTGCGCCCCGGGAGCGGCAAAAGTTTTGATGTGGTTCAGAAAGCTGGTCGGACCTCTTCTGGACACCAGCACATCATAGGCTCCCTTTAAACCATCAGGAACATCCGACTTCCCATCCCAGCAGACAAAATGCCCTCCGGGTACATGCTTCCTGGCCTCCACCAGAAATCCTTCCATCCAGTCATAGCCCGTCCATGAAGCGGTCAGATGGGCAAACCGACGGGCATCTGGAGCATGGGCACAGCCTGCTTCCAGCACACGCTTCTCTGAAGAGAGGCTCTGCTCCAGCAGATGGGAAAACCAGTCTTCCCCTCCCGGAGCAGAAAGCACCTGCTTCCAGGGGTAGGCGTACTGGCCCTGGTTGGATGCCAGAGCCTGGTACCATTCTCGGGAATGGGGAAGGGTGGCTTCAAATGCAGAATGTTGTGAAGTTTCCATAAGGATCAACTCCTCTTATGGCAAGCGCAGATGGGCTGCCTTCTTTGCTGAAAGCTGACCACTGATCGCTGAGAGCTATTTCAGCACCTCAAGGATCTGCTGCTGGATTCTGCCATTGCTGAGCACCAGTGGGTCTCCATACCGGAAGGCCTCTCCCGACATGGCACTGAAGGCTCCTCCAGCCTCTTCCAGAATCAGCAGGGCAGCACTGACATCCCAGGGGTTCAGCTTGTACTCCCAGAAGCCGTCCAGCCTGCCACAGGCCACATAGGAAATGTCCAGGGCTGCAGCACCAGGACGGCGCACAGGCAGTCCCAGTTTCAGGAAACGCGAAAACTTTTCCAGGTTGGTGGGGTCACTCGCCACATCATAAGGAAAACCTGTCGCCAGCAAAGCCGGGGACATCAGGTCGGGGGTCGAGGACACCTGAATCCTGCGACCATTCAGGAATGCTCCTTGCCCCCTGATCGCAGTGAACAGTTCACTCCGGTTCGGATCGAACACCACCCCCACACTGCGCACCCCACCAATCTCCAGCCCGATGGACACACAGCTGAAAGGAAAACCGTGGGCATAATTCACGGTGCCATCCAGAGGGTCCACCACCCACAGGTGCTCTGCTTCACGGTTCTGGCCCATCTCTTCACCCAGAATGGCGTGGTCCGGGAACTGGCCCAGGATCACTTCCCGGATCTTCTCCTCGGACTTTTTGTCCACAATGGTGACCAGATCCGAAAAATTGCTTTTGCTGGACACACCAAAATCCTGATCCCGGTAAAACAGGTGAATGGCACCGGCGCTTCTTGCTGCTTCAATGGCCACATCCAGAAAACGGTTCAGCTCTTTGCTCATGGGGTCAGCTTAACCCCTCAGATGTCATCCGGGCATCTGATGGAGGGGCAGGTGTCTGGTCAAATGGGCCGTGCTCACCACATTCCTGACCTGCACCCCATAAACTGGGGGTAAAGATGAATTTTTCAAAATGGACCCTTTTGCTGTTGATTGTTCCAGGACTCACCTCCTGCATGTTCGTCACCCCCACACAGGGCGTGAGAGATGTGCATTTTCAGGTCAGTGACGAAATTCAGGACATCCTTCCACACCAGCTTCTGACCCAGCAGAAGGTGCCCCGCACCCGCTGGATGGACATTCCAGAAGCCCTCAGGAAAGCACCCAATGGCAGCCTGATTCTGGCCTGCAGTGACAAGACCGTGTTTTTCAAACCCTGGGGTCCCTGCTCTCACATCACCCGAAAGTGGGACGATGACACTCTGGCAGAAGCCCGAGAGTTTTTCATGCTGAACGGCTTTCACCCATTGAAGCGCCTGTATGACTACCACGCCGTGGTGATTCTGGACGATGGCACCACCCCCGAGCAACTGAGGCGCATGGGGTACCGCATCCGGCAGCTTGCAAACACCTATTACGACTTCACGGGTTTCCCTGGAACCTACTACTGCTCCACCTACCAGAATGAACTGGCCCGGTATGTGGGCATGCCTGAACCCATTCCCTTCAACAAAGGTTGGAATGCCTACGTGCCAGCGGATGTCCTCACCAGCCCGAACATCAAGGTGCTCTATGTGGGCGTACAGAACCCGGATGAAGGCAAAGACAAAAAGCCACAGGTCGCGAAACCCTGAGCTGCCTAAAAGAGTGACATGCTGCCGCACGGCAGATACGGTACATTAACAGGGTGATTGACCGTTACCTGACCCAAGAAATGAAAACCCTGTGGTCCGAGGCCAACCGTTACCGGGCCTGGCTGAAAGTCGAACTTGAAGCTGTGGGTGCCTGGGTGGAACTGGGAGAAGTTCCCCGCGAAGCCTATGAAGACCTGCTCAGCAAATCCCAGACCGACCCTCTGGATGAAGCCTTCGCAGAGCGGGTGGCCGAAATCGAAAACGTGACCCGTCATGACATCGTGGCCTTCACCACTGCACTGACCGAGCGTTATGGCGAGAATGCCCGCTTCATCCACCTGGGCCTGACCTCCACCGACGTGGTGGACACCGCCCAGAACCTGATTCTGGATGAGGCCCTGCAGATCATCATCAAGGACGTGCAGGACCTGCGCGACGTGTGCCGGGACCAGGCGGTGGCCTACAAGCACACCCCCTGCATCGGGCGCACCCACGGCATTCACGCCGAGCCCATGACCTTCGGTCTGAAGTTCCTCAACTGGATGAGCGCCCTGGACCGTGACCTGCACCGCCTGGAAGCATCCCGCAAGCAGGTGCGTGTGGTGATGCTCTCCGGTTCTGTGGGCACTTTTGCCCACGTCAGTCCCAAAGTCGAAGAGCATGTGGCCACCTCCTGGGGATGGGAGATTGCCAAAGTCACCAACCAGACCCTCAGCAGGGACCGCATTGCCGAAGTGCTCAGCGCCCTGGCGATCTTTGGGGCCACCCTTGAAAAGATTGCAGTGGAGATCCGTCACCTGCAGCGCTCCGAAGTGCGTGAGGCCATGGAGCCTTTCGCCAAGGGTCAAAAAGGCTCTTCCAGCATGCCCCACAAGAAGAACCCCATTGGCTGCGAGAACATCACCGGGATGGCCCGCCTGATGCGCGGCAACCTGCAGGTGGCCCTCGAAAACATCGCCCTGTGGCACGAGCGGGACATCTCCCACTCCAGTGCAGAGCGGGTGATCCTGCCGGACACCACAGCAGCAGCCACGTTTGCCACCCGTCGCCTGACCCGCATCCTCAAAGACCTCGTGGTTTTCCCCGAGCGCATGCTGCAGAACATGAATGCCCTCGGTGGCCTGATTTTCTCCCAGCGGGTGCTGCACAAACTGATCGACACGGGCATGCTGCGTGAAACCGCCTATGCCATCGTACAACGCAACAGCCTGGAGTCCTGGGAAACGGGCGTTCCCCTGCGTGAACTCCTCGAAAAAGACAGCGAGATGCCGCTGTCCAGCGAACAGCTTGATGCTGCTTTCAACCTGGACTGGTACCTCAGGGAAGTGGACGCCATCTACGCCCGTTTCGGGCTGTAAACGCTGATCCCGGCATCCCTCTTCCAGCTGGAAGAGGGGTTTTTTGTTCCTGCAAAAGAGGCCAAAATGCCCGGGAACCTTCTGGAACCACAGGCCGTATTCCTGATCAGAGGTGAACGAGACCATGTTGGACCAGAAGAAATTTTTCAGAACCAGACAGGACCGCATTCTTGCGGGCGTCATGGGTGGACTGGGCAATTATTTCAACATCAATCCTGCCATCCTGCGCATCGCCGTGGCCCTGCTCGCCATTTACTACCCCGTGGGAGGCGTCCTCCTGCTTGCTTACATTGCCGCCTGGATTCTGCTCCCTGAAGCCCCCATGGGTGGCGAGAAGACCTTTCCCCCACTCTTCGGAGACCTGAGGCGCTCCAGAACCGAGCGGATGATTGCCGGGGTTTGCGGTGGCATCAGCCGTTACTACCGCATGGACGTGAACATCCTGCGCATCGTTTTCGCTGTCATCACCCTGATGAGCGGAGGCATTCTGGCCGCCGTGTACCTGATTCTCTGGATGCTGCTGCCCCAGGAAAATCTTTAATAGCCGTCAGCGATCAGCCATCAGCAGTCAGCATTTCAAAAGCAATTGAACATCAACCTCATTTCAAGCATTCATATCATCAAACTCCACAACGCTTAAAACTGTCTTCATTCCCAGGCCCTGAACATTTCAGGGCTTGATTCATGTTTCTCCTCCTCTTTAAAGCTGACAGCTGACCGCTGACCGCTGATGGCTCCTCCCCTTGCTGTGAGCAATGCCAGACTTCCGTCAGAACAAACCCGGTATCATGAATCAGCATGCAAGTCGTCCACACCATTTCCGCTCTGCGTGAGCTCCTGCAAGGTCAGACCAGCGTGGGTTTTGTGCCCACCATGGGGTTTTTGCATCAGGGCCACGCCAGCCTGATCCGGCAGGCCCGGCAGGACCACCAGACGGTGGTCCTCAGCATTTTTGTGAATCCCACCCAGTTTGGTCCCAGCGAGGACTTCGCCAGTTATCCCAGAGACCTTGAACATGACATGCAGATTGCTCAGGAAGCAGGGGCAGACCTCATTTTTGCGCCGGATGTGCGTGAGATGTATCCAGAAGGGTTTGCCACCAGCATTGAGGTGAAAGGGGCAGCCCTGCCCCTGGAAGGGGAAAAACGACCCGGCCACTTCTCGGGCGTTGCCACAGTGGTGCTGAAGCTGCTGAACATCGTGGGTGCCCAGTCGGCCTATTTTGGTGAGAAGGATTTTCAGCAGGTGGCGGTGATCCGGCAACTGGTCCGGGACCTCAATCACCCCACCCGCATTGTGGCCTGCCCCACCCTGCGGGAAGAGAGCGGTCTTGCCATGAGCAGCCGCAACAGCTATTTCACCCCAGAACAAAAGAGTCGAGCAGATGTGATCTACCGGGCCTTGATGGCGTCCAGGGCAGCATTTCAGCAAGGTGAGCGCAACGCTGAAGCCATCCTTGAGGCCGGGAGGGTGGTTTTAGCCCGCGAAGAAGAGCTAAAATTGGAGTACTTCACACTGGTCGATGCAGCGACCCTGCAACAGGTCGAAGTGCTAGGCGAACGCGACCACAGGCTTCTCGTGGCAGCACGTCTCTTCAACGTGCGCCTGATCGACAATATGGGACTGCTATGATTGGTGAACTTGCTATCCAAATGATCTCACGGCGAGCCTCCGACATTCACTTGCACGTCGGGTCTCCTCCCATCGCCCGCATTGACGGTCATCTGTCCCGCTTCGGTGACAAAATCCTCACCCCTGACGACATGCGCTCCATCATCAAGGAACTGATGACCGAACGCCAGCTGGCCGAGTTTGAGAACCGCTTCGAGATGGACTTCGGGTATTCCTTCCCCAGTGTGGGCCGCTTCCGTTGCAACGTGTTCAAACAGCGTGGCAGCGTGGGCATCGTGATGCGGGTGATTCACAACAACATCCCGAGCTTTGAATCCCTGGGTTTGCCCACCTCCCTGCTTGAAGAGTACGTGAACCAGGACCGTGGCCTGATTCTGGTGACGGGTCCCACCGGGTCCGGGAAATCCACGACGCTGGCCAGCATGGTGGATTACATCAACCGCCACTTTGCGTACAACATCATCACCATTGAGGACCCCATCGAGTTTTTGCACAAGAACCACCAGAGCATTGTGGTGCAGCGCGAGGTCGGGCAGGACACCTCGGACTTCAAGAGTGCCCTGAAGTACGCCCTGCGTCAGGACCCGGACGTGATCCTGATCGGGGAGATGCGCGACAAGGAAACCGTGGAGGCGGCCCTCTCGGCTGCCCAGACCGGACACCTGGTGCTGAGCACCCTGCACACCCAGGACGCCATGCGCACCGTGAACCGCATCATCGATTTCTTTGCCCCGCACGAACGGGAACAGATCCGCATCCAGATGTCAGATTCTCTGATCGGGATCATCAGCCAGCGCCTGTTGCGCAAGGCCACCGGCGAAGGCCGCGTGCTGGCCTACGAGGCCCTGATCAACACCCCGCTCATCCGCGAGTACATCCGCGACGAGGAAAAAACCCCCCTCATCAAGGACGCTCTGGCCGAGGACAACCTGCGCGGCATGCACACCTTCGACCAGCACCTCGTGCACCTGTACGAGAACCAGCACATCACCCTGGATGAGGCGATTTCCAGCGCCACCAGCGCACATGAGCTGCGTCTCATGCTCACCTCCAGCAATAGCTGGTAAAATAAGCATTCTCAGACAAACGCGAGTGGATCTCACTCGCGTTGTCTCCTGAAAAACCTGAAGAAGAAGGACAACCATGACCAAAACACACGAAATCACCGTCAAGGGCTACGAGAAGCTCATCAATGACCTCGATTACCTCAAGAAAGTCCGCCGCCCCGAAATCAGCGATTACATGGGCAAGGCCATCGCAGACGGCGACCTCCGGGAAAGTGCTGCCTACGATGAGGCACGCATGCTGCAGTCCGAGAACGAGGCCAAGATTGCTGAACTTGAAGAACTGGTCAGCAAAGCTGTGGTGGTGGTCGAGGACCTCACCGAACTGAAAAGCTCCAGCCTGGACCTCTCCAAGGTGAAGTACAAGGTGGAAGCCAGCCGCAGAAGTGGTGTGGCCCTGGGTGCCAGAGTCGAAATCGAAGACGAGAAGGGCAAAACCCAGACCCTGGAAATCGTCGGTGCTTACGAGGCCGATGTCTTCAAGAAGAAAATCAGCGACCAGAGCCCTCTGGGCCAGGAATTGCTGGGCAAAAATGTCGGTGATGTGGTGGTGGTGCGTCCCAATGAGAAGATGACCATCAAATACACCATCAAAGCTGTGCACTTCGATTGAATTCTGGTGCTTTCCAGCCCTTCCTGCAGGAAGGGCTTTTTTGTGCTTTCACCTGAAATGTTTCACCCTTCCAGATGCTTTGAAGTCTGCCATGAATCATGCCCAGGCCCTTCAGGTGCTTTTTGCTGATCGCTGAAGCTTCTGCAAAGAGACTGGTCCCCTGGTCAGGCCTCATCCGCACCAACCCCATTGAAGCGCTCCCATTGATTTTTGAGCTATTGTGTAAGATAATTATTCATCATAGTTACAACTTCTGAACCCCTGATCCAGTCCGGGGTGCGTGTTTTTGTCCCCGATCTGCCTGTCCTGGAGGCCCTATGCCACAACGTCCCCTGAAAATCCAGCCTCACCTTCCCCTGCGTGACATCCAGCACCGCTACAAAAACTGCCCCTCCATCAAGGAGAAGATGCGATGGCAGGTGATCTGGCTGATGAGCAAACACCCCGATTTCACCGTGCAACACGTTGCAGAAATCACAGGCTTCACCGAGGTGTGGGTGCGCAAGATCGTGCACCGCTGGAACCAGGAGGGTCCCAACGGCCTGATGGACGGACACCGGCACAACCCTGGGGGCAAACGCAAAGCCCTCTCTGACGAGCAGGCAGAATCCCTGCAGCAGGCCCTGCTCGCTGCCCCTCCCGGGGGCGGCCGCTGGACCGCCAACAGCATCTCCGAATGGATCGAGCGGCATCTGGAGGTCAAGATGCACCCCGTCACGGCCTGGAGTTACGTGAAACGGCTGGATTTCATCTACCAGCAGATTTACGGAGAGCCCATGCCCATCTACCGGCCAGAGAAAGCCTGAAGCAGTTCATCGGCACGACGAAAGGGAGATGCTGGCTCGAGAAGTTTACAGTGGACAGTTTACAGCGAGATTTTTGAGCCAATGGTCGACACAGGCCATGAAACTTTGCTCAATTCGCAGAGAAAGGCGACCATGTCTCTTCAGGTGCCCTCTGATCTTTCCCTGAACTGTCCACTGTAAACTGACAACTGTCAACTTTTAATGCATCGCTCTGGACACTTCTTCAAAATTCATGAAGGCGTCCAGCACGGTGGGCAGGCGTTGCCTCCAGTGTTTTTCAGAGTGGGTGCCTCCAGCCACTTCCTGGTAGGCCACCTGATGGCCTGCGCGAATCAGGTCTTCCCGGAGTGAACGCACCTTTTTGAGGTTCTCCTGGTTGAGGGCGTGTGCTCCGGCCTCATGGGTGCCGGTGTCCAGGTAGATGCGGTTGTTGCCATGGCTTGCGTGCACGAATGCATTCACATCTGCCCCCCACACCCACAAAGACGGGCTGATGCAGGCGGTCAGGGCCACAGAGTAGCGGAGCCCGAGGTACAGCGAGCACACCCCTGCCAGACCCGCCCCCATCACCGCAATGTTCTGGCCATGCATTTTGAGGCCAAATTCACGGCCAATTCTGGGAAGCACATCGCTGAAGATGGCCTCTCCGAGGGCCGGGGCACCCTTCTTCAGGTTGTATTCGTGCAGACGGGCATGGGCTTCACCCGCGTTGTTGACGGCCACAATGGCGAAAGCGTCCCCTTTCATGGCACGGGCCTGCAGCACCTGGTGGGCATTCCATGAATCAATGAATGCCGTGGACTGGTCGAAGGCATTCTGACCGTCCAGCATCACCAGCACCCGGGCTTCCCTGGGATTCAGCTGATCTGGAACAAACACCCGGACGGTGCGAGGTTCACTCCAGGCTCGGCTTCCCATTTGCAGCACTTCCAGCACGCTCAACGCTCCTTTAATGAGGTGATCATATCAGTTTGTTTCAAACTTCTGGCGGCCCCGCACAATTCGGTCCACCAGGGAAGGAAACAGATGCTCCAGACCAATCAGTATTTTATAGTATGCAGGAATCACCACTTCAGGGCGAGGGTGCTGCATGAGCCTGAGGACCAGTTCCGCCACTTTGCCCGGTGGTATTTTGGGCACCTTGCGTCTGGCGGTCATTTCGGTCTCCACAAACCCGGGGGAGATCAGCGAAACATGCACTCCGGTTCCCAGCAGTTCTCTGCGCAGGGCCAGACTGAACCCCCGCAAACCGAACTTCGAAGCCGAATAAAGGGTGCTGACCGGAATATGACCTGCCACCGAGCCGATGTTGATGATGTGTCCCTTTTTGCGCTCCAGCATGTCTGGCAGCACCAGCTGGCTCAGGCGCACTGCAGCCATCAGGTTGAGCTGCAACACATCCATCGCCCGGGCATCCTCGTGCCAGCCAGGACCTCGACTCACCCCGGCATTGTTGATCAGCACATCGACGGGACCAAACATGCTTCTGGCCTCACGGGCCAGATTGACGAGTTCTGCTTCCACCCGCAGATCGGCTTTCACAGCCAGCAGGTACTCTGGACCGTACATGGCCTGCAGATTGGCGAAACGGTTGTACCGTCTGGCAGCCACAGTCACCTGGTGCCCGGCTTCCAGCAGGGCCTCAGCAGTGATCAGACCAATGCCGCTTGATGCGCCTGTGATCAGAATGTGCATTGATTTCCTCAGACCTCCACATCAAACCCAAACCCTACACGTTGTGGCACGATCACTGCGCTTGAAAGCCGCGAAATGTCACCGCTCAATTTTACTTTACATGATGGAGATTCGAGTAGACTTGGGTCTGAACGGACCTGACTATGCGTATTGCGATTGTTTCTGACACCCACGGGCTCCTCAGACCCGAGGTCAAAGCCCAGCTTGAAGGTGCCGACTTCATCCTGCATGCAGGAGATGTGGGCAAAATCGAAATTCACGAAGAACTCTCCACCATCGCCCCGATGTACGCCGTGCGCGGCAACGTGGATCGCGACCCCTGGTTTTACAAGCACCTGCCACGCACCCACGCCATCAAACTCGGGGAGGTGTGGCTGTACATGCTGCACAACCTCGAAGAACTGGATCTCAAACCTGAAGAGGCCGGGTTCGATGTGATCCTCTCAGGACACACCCACATCCCCATTGCTGAAAAGAAAGATGGGGTGCTCTTTTTGAACCCCGGATCTGTGGGACCCAAGCGGTTTAACCTTCCCATCAGCATGGCCTGGCTCACCATCGAGGGCAAAAAGGTCCAGCACAAATTTGTGGTGTTCTGACCTTCTGAAACCTAACCTGTCATCTGTAGGGGCGGGCCGTCGGCTCGCCTCTCCCCTTTTCAGCATTTTCCACAGAACCAGTCTTGCAGATCTCCTAGACTGCGGGCATGGAATTTGACCAGAACACAGCGGATTTTCTGGCCCAGGAAGTCCGGCACATCATTCAAAACGACAGCAATTACGAAGTGTCCACCCACCTCTCTGACAGCCACATGGACCTGACTGTGCAAGATGGAGTCACCGATCAGGCAAGAGGAGTCATCCTGCGCTTCTCCAGAGCGTTCCTGCAGCAGACTGACCGCCTGGCTGCTCTGGAGGCACTGGACCAGCATCTGAGGTACGCCCTGCAGGAGGGCTTGCAGGATGCAGAATCCGGACAATATCCGGTGATGGACATTCCAGCGGTTCAATAACAAGGCAACAACAGAAAGCCCTCAGAAAGAATTCTGAGGGCTGAAATATTCAGGTCTCAGCCAGCGAGTCCGAAGCGGAATCCGGGCACCCGGTAACCCATTTCGGTGAACCTGAGGGCCACTTCCTTGAGGGTTTCGTGGATGCGGTTCTTGAAGTCTCCCCCCTGGCAGGAGGCGAGCAGTTTGCCCTGGTGGAAGGCGCAGAAACCATTCACGAAGGTGGAGGTTTCCTCGCCCACTTCCATGACCTCTTCCACTTCATCCAGCCAGCGCAGTTGCACCCCGTGGAACTCGAAGAAGGTCACCATTTCCTCGAATGCCGGGTCGAGCCGGGTCATCCAGAGGTCTCTGTTGTCGTAACTCTCCATAGAATTTAGCTTATAACATAATAGAGCACGCAACTGTACCTGATGCACCCTTGGAGAGCAAGGGAGGCACGAAATCTGACCATTCCAACGACGTGGAGCGATCAGCGATCAGCGGTCAGCTGTCAGCAAAAGATTGTTTGATGCTTTCGCAACAGGCTACAGAGATGTGCACTGTACTGGAGAACAAATCAGCTGTTTTTTCTGGCTGAAGTGAAAGCGAAGTTGTGTCTGATGCTGACGGCTGAAAGCTGATGGCTGACGGCTTTCTGCAATGACATCGACCCATCAGCGACTTTGCGTTCACCCTGCCCGGAGTGACGTTCAGCATCGGATCACACCCTCAAAAAAGGGCAGGCATCCTAGACTCGAAAACATGACCACAACCACCCATTACACCCTGACCGTATCCCCCCGCGATGAGCGCGAGAATGTGCGCCTCGGGACCGTGGAAAGCAGCAACCATCCAGGTTTCAGTGCAGGCGATCAAATCCAGGCCGAAGGGGTGACCCTGGTGCCCAGAGGCGAAGAGGACATCCTGCCTGTGATGCTCACCAACCTGAGCACCAACACCACCTACACCGCCACCCTGCATTTCGGTGAAGGGGACCTGCAGGAGTACCAGATCGCTGGCGAAGAAGGCTGAGAAAAGCAAAATCAAAAAGGAGCCCTGAGAGGCTCCTTTTTTTCACTTGCGAATCCTCACCAGGTCATTCAACACCC
The DNA here is from genome assembly GCF_007990775.1 of Deinococcus cellulosilyticus NBRC 106333 = KACC 11606. NCBI lineage: Bacteria > Thermotogati > Deinococcota > Deinococci > Deinococcales > Deinococcaceae > Deinococcus > Deinococcus cellulosilyticus. The sequence continues at coordinate 50,822 of NZ_BJXB01000013.1, forward strand.
CATCCAGCCCACCATACACGCTGATGTTGTCGATCTTCTCGGTGACCCTTTCCAGGGTTTCGAGCTCCTTGAGGCGCAGGGCGACAGGGTTGTCTTCCATGACCTTTGCGGTGTTCAGCAGGCTTCGGGTGGCAGCGGTCTCCTCACGCCTGCGGATCACGTTGGCCTGGGCAGACTTCTCAGCCTGCACAACCTGGGCAAGGATGGTCTTCATCTCTCCGGGCAAGATGATGTCCTTCACCCCGACAGATTCCATCACGATCCCCATGCCTTCGGTGCGGCTCCGGATGTGCTGGATCACCACGGCATCCAGAACCCCCTTGTCTTCCAGCAACTCGTCCAGGGAGCGGGTTCCCACGGCTGCACGCAGACCAAGCTGCAGTTCACGGTAGAGGTACTGCTCGATGTCAGAGAATCGGGAAGTGGCTTCCAGCACATCGGTCACGCGGTACCCGGCAGTCAGGTTGAGGCGCAGGGCCACCTTGTCACGGGTCAGGATTTCCTGTCCAGAAACCTCCAGGGTCTGCAAACGCTGATCGTTGAGCTTCACCCGGTAAGCGCGGCCAAACTTCCAGAAAGCGTACCGTCCGGCAGGCAGCACACGGCTCAGGGCTCCATCCACGAACAGCATCCCCAGGTGGTACTCGGGCACCTCGATCTCGTCGATGGCGTAAGTGCGTACGGCCACATCCGCAGTTCTCAGGGCGTCGTACTGCTCAGGGGTCAGCTCGAACTGGTCCCGGATGCTCAGGATCTCGACCTCCACATGGGCAACCTTCAGGTACATCAGGCTCTGGCCCGATCCACGCACGTCGATCACCTTGTTGTTGTGGCGCACCACGCCAATCTCGGTGTCAGAAAGCTGGTAGGCGTCAAACAGGGAGAGCCAGTCTGCATGGGATGTGCGGATCACATCCTGCGTGGTCTGGTCCACACTCTGCCTGAGGGCCTGGTAAGTCACCGTGGTCCTGAGGGCTTCATGCAGGTACAGCTTGCGCTCCCTGGGCAGCACAATATCTGCGAGGTGACCTGCACGTTCCACCAGTGCAAACTGCCTGTCGCCAGTGTTCACATCGGTGAACACGCGGGTCAGCACAGCGTTGTACTTCTGGGTCAGGAGCAGATGGTCCGCAGGCAGGGTCACTCCACCCTTTACCTCGATCAGTTCGACGCTCAGGGGGCTGAATCCCTTCCAGTACAGCTGCACGTTGCGGGGCATCACCACATCCAGCAGGTCCTGGTTGCGGGTCACCACAGCAATCTGCTGGTCTGAAGTGGAAACCACCTCGAAGAACTCACGAACAAGGTCGGTGCGCTCGGCAAGCAGGTAATCCTGCAAAGCATGCTTGAAGAGGGGCTGGTTGACGTTGAACACTTCCGTGCTGTACTGACGTCCCCAGAAGGTGTACTCCCCTCCTGTCAGAATGCGGACCAGACGGTCTCGGTGATACAGCAGGACCCTTTCAAAGGGCTTCACACTCACCTTGGTTGTGAACAGGGACTTCTCGATGGTCTTCATGCTCTGCGCACCTCCTTTCAGGCATCCGGGCGGGCGCAAAATTCACCCGGATGGAATCAAAATGATCTCTCGGTTTGTGGGGCACAAAAAGGCTTCCGGAAGGCTGGACCTCCCCTGCATGGAAGATGGGTTGCACACACGTTGCGGCGGTTGCTTTTCCTCACCCACACCCTGCAACCTGCCTGGACGTGGCGGAACCCAGCCTGCGCAATGCAGGTGGAGGGATTTTGCACCTCTCCTCGCTTGACCCACCTCTCCTTGTGGGAGAGGAAAGCGCAGCGAGAAGAGGGCAGACCAGGACCCTCCGGAAACTTCGAACAAAAAAAGCACGATTTCCAGTCGTGTGGATTGGCTTGCAGGGATCGAACCCGCGACCATCCGATTGGACATCGGACGCTCTACCTCTGAGCTAAAACCAAAGCTGGATGTAGGAGTCGAACCTACGGTGGGAAAACCCGACGAACCCCAAGTTCGTTGCCTGACCGCCAGGCGTATCCGTGGTGAAGTGAGAAGGATTTGAACCTTCGACCTGATGGACACTCCATCCGCTCTACCAGACTGAGCCATCACCTCTGGAAAGCAGCATGTGGTACGCAAGGACAGCAGGGCTGCATGCGCCAGCAGGGGTTTTGAGCCCTGACCGTTACATGAACTTTCCGTGTTTCAAAGTACCAGACCCCCAGCACCCTGCACATGAAAGAAAAAGCCTACCAGAGGGCAGAAGAGGGCTTAATGTCTGGTAGGAGAAACGGCTTAAACACTTCCCGGGGTCTGGTCATCCAACTTCAATTTCCCGGTGGACCAGTCGGAGCCCAACCAGATCAAGTGTTTTCAGTGCAGACAACACTTCAAAAGTGATCAGACCTTAACCCAGAGGTATCCGCCAATGTCTTTGCGGTGGTTTTTGAGGGCTGCGCGAATGGCAGAGGTGTTTCTGGAGTCGATGGTCCCAAACAGCACGTCGTCTTCCAGAGCTGGAAGGTTCTCAATGAGGTGACGCTGCGCGGCTGCCCCAAGGCCCCTTCCCTGAAATTCAGGCCTGAGCAGCATCTCTGTGACCACAAAACCACTGAGACCTTCCTCGGCAGATCGGGTTGCAGCCACAACCCCGATCCACTGGTCCTCATGCATCACCTGATAGAGGGTTCCCTCTTCCAGCAAATCCTGCAGGTCTTCTCTGGATTCTGGAGTGGCATACTCAGGATGGTCCGGGTGAACAGCAGCAATGTCCTGGTAAATCTGCGTGTAAGCCTCATAAAAATCCAGTTCTGCTGGCCGTTGCAAGGTGATGTCCCCGTGCCGGGAAGGGAGAGGCAACTGTCTGGCCTCCTGAATGGGCAGGGCCAGATAACGCTTCTCCCAGAAGAACCCCTCCGGCAGTGGCCCAAGGTCGATGTGGGAGGGCACAAAAAACCGGGCATGTTTTGGCTGAAACAGGGCACAGGCTGTGGCCGCCTGCCTGGCCACCTTCAGAAATCCTGCTGCATCTCCAGGCAACTGTGGCATCAAAATCACATCCACAAAGGGACGGCTGAGGTCCAGTGCCCTGAAACGAATCCCGATCAGGGTCTCCCCCATCCACCGGTTGAGGTAATCTGCTGGCTCACTGCCAGGGACCTGGCAATGGTCATGAAAGTCCTTCGCAAATTCCAGATTTTGCAGGCGGTCCAGTTCAACCTGCAACGCTTCCTCAAGGTTGTGTTTCAGCTTTTCCGGGGTGTACCACTGGTGCAGCAGTGGAGAAAGCTGAGCCAGTTTTGTTTCGAGGTGGGTCATTCTTCCATCTCCTTTAATTTCTTAAATCTTTTAAGTTTCTCAAGACAATGGTATTGATGAGCAATCACCCTTCAAAAGTTTATAAAGAAATTTTTACAAACAATCCCCAACTCATGTGACTCATATTGGTCACAGCAATGTAAAGATGAACATGAAATAATCATTTCGTCAGCAACCAGATTGCTGATGCTTCTGGAGATCGGTTGCCTTCAGAGCTGCCCTTTTTGATGTTGACCATGCACCACACTCCTTGGGTCCCTGGCCACCTGAAGAATCCAGTCGCAACCTCTGGCTTCCTTCAACGGCAAGGCGTTGACACCAGATTTTCACGTATCGTTTCCCATTTTATCCAGAGCAAACCGGCCCTCTATTCAAGGGCCGGTGTTTTTTGGCTTCTTACTTGCGGGTGGCTTCGATCAGGGCAGGAATCACCTGATGGAGGTCGCCCACAATGCCGTAATCCGCATTTTTGAAGATGGGGGCTTCAGGGTCCTTGTTGACGGCCACGATATACTTGCTCTTGCCCATCCCGGAGAGGTGCTGCACGGCCCCACTGACGCCAATGGCAATGTAGGCTTTGGGTGCAACGGTTTTCCCGGTCTGGCCCACCTGTTCGCCGTAAGGCCTCCAGCCAGCGTCCACAACGGCGCGGGTGGCTCCCACCCCTGCACCCAGATTGTCGGCCAGACCTTCAATCAGGCTGGAGAAGTTCTCAGGGCTTCCCACGCCACGGCCACCCGTGATCACAATGTCCGCCTCGGTGAGGGGAACGCGGGTGGTCTTCTCAATCACCTTGCCGGTGGACCGGGTTCTGCTGGTGGGGAGTTCCAGCTCCACATCGTACTGCTCGCCTGCACTGCCTGCAGGTGAAGCTGGATTGTAAGCGCCAGGTTTTACACTGACCACGGTCACCGGAGCACTGGACTCGTACACCTCGGTCACGCGGGCCAGGTAGGCGTATTTGGTGCCCTGCAGAGCCCCTCCCTGGTCTTGCACCTTGATGACATCCTCAAGAAGGGGAGCATCCAGTTTGACGGCCACACGGGCGCTGTATTCCCGGCCAGAACGGCTGGCTCCCACCAGGATGGTGTGGGCCTCCCCTTCCTGAGCGATCTGGGTCACGGCAGCAGCCCAGATCTCGGGGTTGTAGTTTGCAAGCTGGGGCAGGTCTGCAACCAGCACCTGCTCAACGTACTGAGACAGCTCATTGGCAACCGCAGTCAGGTTCTGACCGAGAACGAGTGCAGTGATGGGACCCTCACGGCCCAGATCACGGGCGGCCTGCACCAGTTCCAGGGCCATCTTGGAGGGTTTGCCGTTGTTGTGGTCTGCAACCAGCAGAATCATGAAATCACCTTCGCTTCATTGCGCAGCAGTTCCAGAAGCTGGGCGGCTGCGGCCTGGGGGTCCTTACCATCGATCAGTTTGCCTGCACGTTCCTTGACCTGAATGTTGCTGGAGACGTGCCGGATCTTCGCCTGAACACCATATCTGTCGAGGGTGTCCTTGCGCAGCTCTTTCTTCTTGGCTTTCATGATGTTGGGCAGGGTGGGGTACCTGGGGTCGTTCAGGCCCTGCTGGGTGGTGATGATTGCAGGCAAATCGACTTCGAAGGTTTCTGCTCCCTCGTCGATGTCGTGCTTGCCCTTGAGGGTTTCACCCGACAGTTCGAGGGCGTTGGTCCAGGTGACCTGGGGCCAGGACAGGCGCTCTGCAGTGGAGGCCCCTAAAGCCTGGGAGTCCCAGTCGGATTGTTGCCCACCGGTGAAGATCAGGCTGACGTTCTCTTCCTGGGCCACCTGGGCCACGATCTTGCTCAGGGCGATGGGGTCCAGGTACTCGCTGGTTTCCACATGGATGGCCCGGTCTGCACCCATGGCCAGGGCGGTGCGAATGGCGTCCTCATTGCGGGCAGGTCCCACGGCGAGCACAATGATCTGCTCGACACTGGCTCCACTTTCCCGCAGGCGCAGGGCCTGTTCCACACCGTATTCGTCCATGCCGTCCATGATGACGGTCACGCCTTCAAGGTCGACTTTTGAGTTGTTGATGCGAAGTTTGGCTTCGCCGTCCGGCACTTGGCGGATCACGCACAGAATGTTCATCGTTGGCACTCCTCGTTTTGTACTCGGTATAATTTTATTCCGCAACGGTGAGAAAATCAAATGGCTCCATCTCGCAGAGCAAAATCGACTTTCTCCATCTGAAAAAACAGGTCTGGTGCTTCTCCCAGTGTACAGGACTGCCCGGCCAGACCTGTTCTCAGGCTTTCATTTACCGCAGCAGGTTGCGGGCAATCACCACACGCTGGATCTCGTTGGTGCCCTCATAGATCTGGTTGAGTTTGACATCCCTGAGGAGCTTCTCAACAGGATACTCACCCACGTATCCATAGCCCCCATGCACCTGAATGGCCTCATTGGCTGCATCAAAAGCCATTTCAGAGCAGTAAGCCTTGGCGATGGCACTTTCCATGCCGTGGGGTTGCCCCTGGTCGGCAAGCCATGCGGCTTTGTAGGTCATCAGGCGTCCGGTTTCGATACCCATGGCCATCTCGGCCAGTTTGAACTGAATGGCCTGCAACTCCGAGATGGGTTTACCAAAAGCCTTGCGTTCACGGGAATACTTGATGCTCTCTTCAAGGGCACGTCTAGCAATGCCCACCGAACCTGCAGCCACCGGAATGCGGGTCTTGTCCAGGGTCTTCATGGCAATCTTGAAGCCATCTCCGGGGCCACCCAGCATGTGGTCTTTTGGCACCCGCACATCCTGAAAGACCAGTTCGCTGGTCAGGCTTGCCCGCTGCCCCATCTTGTGCTTGATCTTGTTGTAACTCTGTCCGGGGGCATCTTTTGGCACCACGATGGCAACCGTGCCCCTGTGCCCTGCACTCTTGTCCACCGTTGCGAAGACCACGGTGACCTCTGCAACCCCACCATTGGAAATCCACATCTTGGTTCCGTTGATGACCCACTCGTCCCCATCGAGGACAGCGGTGGTGTTCATGGCTGCAGCGTCACTGCCGTTGTTGGGTTCTGACAGGGCAAAAGCGGCCAGAGAGGGCTTTTCCAGCAGTGGAGCCAGGAAGCGTTTCTGTTGCTCCTCGGTGCCTCCCAGCAGAATGGGCGTGATGCCCAGTTCTGAGGCCATCAGGATGGTGTAGATGCCCATGCAGCCGTAAGCCAGTTCTTCGCCGATGACCACTTCATCGAGCATGGAGAGGCCCAGACCTCCGGCATGCTCGGGGATGCCCACATTGAGGAGTCCCAGTTCAAAAGCCTTTTCGACGATCTCCCAGGGAAGTTCTTCTTTCTGGTCGTATTCTGCAGCAATGGGGATGATCTCGTTGCGGGTGAAATCCCTTGCCATGGCCTGCAGCTGTTTCTGTTCGGCACTCAGGTTGAAATCCATGCTGATCAAAGCCCTCCGTTTTGTACTTGGTCTAAGTTTAGCGAACTTTTTGAACTGAGTCTAGACTCAATCCCTGAACTCCCCAAACACATGTCGGGAGATCACCAGCTTCTGAATCTCATTGGTGCCTTCATAGATTTCGGTGATCTTGGCATCCCGATAATACCGCTCCACAGGGTATTCACGGCTGTACCCGTTGCCACCGAAGATCTGCACGGCTTCCCGGGTCACATAGACCGCAGCGTCAGAGGCCAGAAATTTCGCCATGGACGATTCCCTGGTGTGTTTTTTGCCCTGGTCTCGCAACCATGCCGCTTTGAGGGCCACCAGACGGGCAGCCTCTATGCGGGCAGCCATCTCTGCAATTTTGAAGGAAACGCCCTCGAATTCAGAAATCTTCTTGCCGAACTGTTCACGGGTGAGGGCATATTTTGCTGCAGCTTCCAGGGCCGCACGGGCAATTCCGATGGACTGCATGGCAATCCCGATGCGCCCGGAATCCAGGCTGTTGAGGGCAATGATCAGGCCCTGACCTTCCTCTCCAATGCGGTTGGCATCCGGGATGCTCACATCGTCGAACTGCACGGTGGTGGTGTGTGCGGCATGCAGTCCCATCTTCTCTTCAGGCTTGCCAAAGGAGAGTCCCGGTGTGTCCTTCTCAACCACAAAACAGGTCACCCCTTTGGCTCCACTGCCAGAGGTGCGGGCCATCACCATGTAAGTGTCTGCCTGCCCCCCAGAGGTGATCCAGGCTTTCTGGCCGTTTAAGACCCATTCGTTGCCGTCCTTCTGGGCATGGAGCCTGAGGCTTGCGGCATCTGACCCTGCATTGGGTTCGGTGAGGCAGAAAGCCCCTATTTTCTCTCCGAGGGCAAGGGGTTTCAGGAACTTCTGCCTTTGTTCCTCGGTGCCGAATTTGAGGATCATCTGCTCAGGGAGTCCATTTTGCACGCTCATGATCACGGCAACACTGGCATCTGCAGCGGCGATTTCTTCCAGGCACAGGGCGTAGGTCACGGAGTCCAGACCGGCACCACCGTACTGTTCGGGGATGGTGGCTCCCAGAAGGCCCATGTCGGCCAGTTTGCGAAGCTGTTCCCAGGGGTATTCCCCCGAGCGGTCATACTGGGCAGCCAGAGGAGCGATTTCGTGCTGGGCAAATTCCCGCACATGGGAGAGGATCAGCTGGCTGTCATCACTGAGTTGAAAGTGCATGCTCCCATTGTATGACGTTTTTTTCACGACACTGCACATTTCTGTCATATATTGACCTGGTTCAAGGGATTTGCTTCTCATGCAGAAGAATTTTGCCTGAAAGGGCAGAAACCGGACATTGTGTTTCTGGCACAAGAAGTTCTTAAAGGGAGCCTAAATCTGCATTCACATGCCCGTCAGGCCCACCTAAGGACCTGGAACTACCCTGAGAACGAGCAAGGCGAACTCAATCTCATTTGGATGTATCCACTCAACTTCAAAAGGAGGCAACATGTACGGAACCGAACAGATTCGCGAACACATGCCCATCCTCTGCGCCGATGGCAACACCCATGGCGTGGTGGACCACATGGACCGGGATTTCATCAAAGTGGCAAAAGACGAAAGTGGCAAGCACCACTGGATTCCCATGAGCGCAGTGGACCATGTGGACCAACATGTCCACCTGAAATGGCGTCACCACGAAATCGAAGAAAAATGGCTGGACCGGGACCCCCACCCTGAACACCAGCACTGAGCAAAGATGTTTCAGAGGCGAGCCAGGCTCGCCTTTTTTTGTGCCTGAGGCTTCACTCCTCTGTTGCCTTTGATGCAACTTCTCCTCACCAAAACGCGTAATACTGGATGGAAATGAAGAGCGAAATTCAGAACAAAATCTACAACTTTGTGGCCGGGGTCCAGCACCAGATTGCAGACCTCGGTGAAAAACCAGGCTGGGTCATTCTGGACGTGCAGGGCGAATTCCCCGAATTCCCTGAGAAAAGTCCTCTGAACATCATCACCCGCAAGGAGCCCCAGGGTGTCTCGGTCTTCCGACGCAAACTGAAACTGCTCGAAGACGCCGACTGGCTCAGAGGGGTGGTGCTGCGTTTCGGAGGGGTGCAGGCCGGTCTGGCCACTGCCTTTGCCCTCCGGGAAGCCATCGAGCGCCTCGCCAGCAAGAAACCCGTCTATTCGGTGGTCAACAGCGTCCACATGATGGATTACTATCTGGCCTCTGCCGGAACCGAAGTGGTGGTGCCCCCGAGCGCCGAATTCTACCTGCTGGGCTTCCACTCACAGGTCACCTACATCAAAGATGCCCTGCAGAAACTCGGCATCGAGATGGAAGTGGTGCGCATCAAGGAATACAAGACCGCCTACACCCGCTTCACCGATGACCACATGGACGAATACGAAAGGGAACAGCGTTCCCTGCTGGTCAGCCGTTTCATGGAAGAGTTTGTCCGGGCCGTAGCCCAGAGCCGCAACCTCTCTGAAGCGCAGGTCCGTGAAGCCATCGACGCAGGCATCACCAACGCAGAGCAGGCCAGACAGCACGGTCTGGTGGACCGCATCGCCTATGAGGACGTGCTGTACAGCAAGAAACACCAGCCTTTCAATCAGGCCTCCCGTTTCCTGAAACTCCCCCTGATGCCTGAACAGGGAGGCAAGGTGGCTGTGGTCTCCCTGGAAGGCATGATCGTGCCAGGACACTCCCGCCATGTTCCCATCCCCCTCCCCATCTTTGGTGAGCAGATGGCTGGGAGCGAAAGCATCATCCGTTCCCTGCGAACTGCCGAAAAAGACGAGGACACCAAAGCAATTGTGCTTTTCGTGAATTCGGGTGGAGGGTCTGCACTGGCCAGCGACCTGATCAGCCATGAAGTGGAACGCATCCGGGCCAAAAAGCCCGTGGTGGCTGTGATGGGCAATGTGGCTGCCTCCGGAGGCTACTACGTGCTGACCCACGCCAACCATGTGATCGCAGCACCCACCACCATCACCGGTTCCATCGGAGTGATTTCCGGAAAACCCAACCTGCAAGGCTTCAATGCCAAATACGGCCTGAATCCCGAAAGCATCAAAGTGGGACGTCTGGCAGACAGTTTCGACACCGCACACCCCCTGACTGAAGAAGAACGGGCTTTCCTGCAAAAAGGGGCAGAGGACTTCTACGACCTCTTCACCACCCGCGTTTCAGAAGGTCGCAACCTCAGCAAAGAACGGGTCAATGAACTCGGGCGAGGGCGGGTCTGGAGCGGCAAGGACGCCCTGGACAACGGCCTCGTGGATGAACTTGGAACCCTGGAAAACGGCATCCAGCGTGCCCGCAAACTGGCAGGCCTCCCAGAGAATGCCCCGGCCTACCTGCTGGAAACCCCCAAACAGATGGTGCTGCCCGACATGAAAGACAGTGAAAGTGTGCTTGCTGCCATCATGCCCCTGCTCAGGGAGCGCACCTGGATGGTGGCCTACGAACGCTACAATCTCAAGTGACCTGCTTCACGGTTTCACAATCTGAACACCCAGAGAAACCTATAATGGAAGTCAGGGAACACACCTAAAAGGAGGATTCATGTACTCACTCACCCAATCGCAAAGTGTCACCCTCAGGAACTTCCTGGGACGCACCTTCTCCTGGATGACTGCCGGACTGGTGATGACCGCCATCACCGCCTTCTTTGCAGCCTCCAATGAAGGCCTTTTCACCTTCGTGCGCAGCAACTACCTGATGCTGGTTCTGTTGCAGCTCGGGGTGGTTTTTGGTCTTGGCTTCATGATCAACCGCATCAGTGGAGCCACCGCAGGCATCCTGTTCTCCGGTTACGCTGTTCTGACCGGTCTGACCCTCTCTGGAATTTTCTTCCGCTACGCAGGCTCTGACATCACTGCCGCCTTTGTGACCGCAGCAGGCATGTTTGGGACCATGGCTGTCATTGGTTACACCACCAAGATGGACCTGAGCCGCTTTGGCACCATCCTCTTCATGGGTGTCATCGGTCTGATCATCGCCAGCATCGCCAACATCTGGATCGGTGGGTCTGCCCTCAGCATGGTCATCAGCGTGATCGGCGTGATCCTCTTCTGCGCCCTGACCGCTTACGACATGCAGAAACTCAAGGAAATGGCCCTCTCTGGTGGCGAAGGCATCACCCAGACGGACATGGGAGAAAAACTGGCTGTCTTTGGTGCCCTGACCCTGTACCTTGATTTCATCAACATCTTCCTGTTCCTGCTTCGCCTGTTTGGTGGCGGACGCAGCAACGACTGAGATGAACCAATAAAAAATGGCGCTTTTAGCGCCATTTTTTATTGGTTCAGAAGGCAGAAAGCAGAAGGACGAAGGCTTCAAGTCCTTTATTGTGCTTTGTTTGTTGGTCAACAATTTGTTCTTTCTGTTCTCCAGGCAGTGCTTCCTCAAAAACACCTGACCGCTCCAAATGCAAAGGCATGGCCATGAGTTTTTGCCTTCTGCCTTCTGCCCTAAGCGGTATAGCCCATGGTTTACCCACACACCCCCAGCGGGTATAATCACCATCATGATCTCATGGCGAATGCCACAACACCCTCCCCTGATCCCGTAAACATCCGTTTCGTGGGCTTGGGGGCGCTTGTGCGCCCGCTTTTTTTTGTGTAAGGAGAAACAATGGACAGATTCTACGTCACGACGCCCATTTACTATGTGAATGGCGAGCCGCACATGGGCCACGCTTACGCCACCACCGTGGCCGACACCCTGGCCCGTTACCACAGGCTTGCCGGATGGGACACCTACTTCCTCACCGGGACCGACGAGCACGGTGAGAAGGTCTCCAAAGCTGCTGCGGCCAAAGGGCTTGATCCCCAAACCTTCACCGACATGGTTTCCATGAAGTTCCGGGAAGCCTGGACGGTGCTGGGAGCCCACCCGGATGATTTCATCCGCACCACCGAGGCCCGCCACAAGAAAGTCGTTCAGCAGATCCTGCAGTCCGTTTATGACGCTGGTGACATCTACTACGCTGAATACGAAGGTCTGTACTCTGTGGGCCAGGAGCGTTTCGTCACCGAGAAGGAACTCGTGGATGGGAAGCTCCCCGAAGATGCAGGTCCACCTGAGCTGCGCCGTGAAGCCAATTACTTCTTCCGCATGGACAAATACCGGGAGTGGCTGATCAGCCACATCGAGCAGAACCCGGATTTCATTCAGCCTGCCGGGTACCGCAATGAGGTGCTGGGCATGCTGCGCGAGCCCATCGGGGACCTTTCCATCTCCAGACCCAAATCCCGCGTTCCCTGGGGCATTGAGCTGCCCTGGGACACCGACCACGTGACCTACGTGTGGTTCGATGCCCTGATCAATTACATGTCTGCCCTGGGTTACTCTGAGGGTGAACGTTACCAGAAGTTCTGGCCTGTGGCCTGGCATGTGATCGGCAAGGACATTCTGAAGCCTCACGCCGTCTTCTGGCCCACCATGCTCAGGAGCATGGGCGTGCCCATCTACCAGCGTCTGAATGTGTCTGGTTACCTGCTGGGTGCCGATGGCCGCAAGATGAGCAAATCGCTGGGCAACGGCGTGGACCCTCTGGAGGCCGCAGACAAATTTGGCAAGGAAACCCTGCGCTATGCCCTTCTGCGCGAGATTTCTTTTGGGGTGGATGGCATCATCTCCAACGACATCATCGAGTCCCGCATGAACAGTGACCTCGCCAATGACCTCGGCAACCTGCTGTCCCGTTCCATCGGGATGGTCGAGAAGTACCGGAGTGGTGTGGTGCCCCATGTGAACCCCTCTGCCCTCACCGAGCGCGAAAAAGGCATTGCCGCCCGTGCCACGGCCCTCCCTGCTGAGGTGCTGGCCCTGGTCCGTGAACTGAAGATCCAGAAGGCCCTGGAAGCCAGCATGGAATTTGTGCAGGACCTGAACCGCTACATTGCAGAGCAGAAGCCCTGGGTGCTGCAACGCGAACAGCAGAACGACCGTCTGGACGCTGTGCTGTACACCATCATTGAGGGTCTGCGGGTCGCCAGTGTCCTGCTGGAACCCGTCATGCCCGAGAAGATGAAGGCCCTGCGTGCCCAGATCGGCCTGCCCGATGCCCAGTACAAACTGGAAGGGGCATGGGGCCTGTATCCTGCAGGCACCAAACTGGTCGGGGGTGAGGTGCTCTTCCCCAAACTGGAACAGCGCCTGAAAGAGAAAGAACAGCAGGCCGCTCAGGAGGCCCCGAAAGTGGAAACCCCTCAGGTGCAGGAAGTGGTCGAGGAGAAATTCGAAACCCTGCCTGAAATCAGCATTGATGACTTTGCAAAGGTGGACCTCCGCATCGTGGAAGTCATCCATGCCGAAACCATCGAGAAGGCCGACAAACTGCTGAAACTGACCGTGAAACTCGGCAATGAGACCCGCACGGTGGTCTCTGGCATCCGCAAGTGGTTCTCTCCCGAGCAACTCATTGGCCGCAAGGTGGTGCTGGTCGCCAACCTGAAACCCGCCAAGCTGCGCGGGATTGTCTCCCAGGGCATGATCCTGGCTGCAGAGAACGACAAAGGCGAACTGGATTTGCTGGGCACCTCTCTGGACATGCCTTCAGGGACGCAGGTGCGGTGACTTTCAAAACGAGGGGGTGAGCCAGCGGCCCACCCCTACAGAGAACCCTCCAGATCTGGAGGGTTTTTTGATTTTATGGTCTCAGACCAGCAAATACCCGGTGCGGGCAGGCATGGTGATCTGACCGTTCAGCCTGACGCGGTTGTCTCCGATCACTTCGAGATATTCGCCACTGAGGTCCAGGGGCACCTGCTGTTCGCGGGTGCTGGCGTTGATGACCACCACAGCACGTTCACCTTCTAGGGTGCGCTCGTAAACCAGCACATCGCCCTGGGCGTACAGAACCTTGAAATCTCCCCTGCGCAGCACAGCATGGCTCAGGCGGGCCTTGACCACTTTCTTGGTGTAGTCCAGTGCCTTGCGGTTCCAGGTTTCGGGTTTGTCCCAGGGGAAAGCGCCACGGCACAGGGGGTCCTTGCCGCCAGAGAGGCCCACTTCATCTCCGTAGTAGATGCAGGGGGCACCAGGGTAGGTCATCTGGAAGAGGACAGCCATCTGGTAGGCGGTTTCATCTCCGCCGGTCACGGTGCGGTACCTGGGGGTGTCGTGGGAGCCCAGCAGGTTCAGCTGTGCCAGCACCACCTCTTTCGGGTACATGGTGAGGATGTGCTGCATGTGGCCAGCGAAGGCCTGGGCGTCCATGGTGTCGATGTGCTCATAACCTGTGCCACGGACCTGCTCGTAATCGAGGCTGCGGGAACCAAAGAAACCGATGGCTGGACGGGTGAAGAGGTAGTTCATCACTGCGTCGAACTGGTCGCCTTGCAGCCAGCGGGTGGCGTCGCCCCAGATTTCACCAACAATGTAGGCTTCAGGGTTGACGTTTTTCACCCGGCGGCGGAACTCCCGCCAGAAAGCATCATCGTCGATTTCGTTTGGAACGTCCAGACGCCAGCCGTCGATGCCGAATTTGACCCAGTACTCTGCCACATCCCACAGGAATTCACGCACCGCCTGGGTGTTGGTGTTGAATTTCGGGAGCGCTTTCATGCCCCACCAGGCCTCATAGTTGGCAGGACCGCTGCCGTAAGGGTCGAGGGGCCAGCCATGAATGTGGAACCAGTCCACGTATGCGCTGCTCGGGCCGTTTTCCAGGATGTCATTGAACTGGAAGAATCCACGGCTGGAGTGGTTGAACACCCCGTCCAGAACCACCTTGATGCCACGTTTGTGGGCTTCGTCAAGGAGTTCTTTCAGGGCTTCGTTGCCACCCAGCATGGGGTCCACCTGGTAGTAGTCGTGGGTGTGGTAGCGGTGGTTGCTCGCCGACTGGAAAATCGGGCAGAAGTAGATGGCGGTCACGCCAAGGTCCACCAGATGGTCGAGGTGCTCAACCACGCCGAGGAGGTCTCCTCCCTGGTACTTGTGGGGATGGGGGGTGTCACCCCAGGGCTGCAGGTTGTTGGCTTTTTGGACGCGAGAGGATTTCGCGAAGCGGTCAGGATAGATTTGATAGAAGACAGCGTCTTTGACCCAGTCTGGGGTGTGAACGGACTTACTCATGCGAACATCAGTCTAACACCAATTGCAGACTTTGCGTATAGCACGTACAAACGCCAGAAAAGCGCTTACAGTTTCCGAACATTTCCGTCAGATATCCCACGGGATTGTTGACTGGGATGGGGTTTGGCTGAAGTGAGGCTGAAGGGGAGAGATGCCGAGAGCCGAGGGCAAAAGATTTTGAATCCTTTCGCATTCCAGAAATCATCAGATCTTTATATTTGTATGGTGGTTGCGAGAAAACGTCCTCCTGATCTCAAAGCATGTCACAAAGCCTTTTTGGCTTCTGCTTTTTGCTCTCGGCCCCTGGCCCTGTCTTGACCTAAAAACGTGCTTGCAGGACGGCCTGCTTCGCACTGGATCGCTGCTTTCTGCCTTCTGCCCCTTTTGCAGGGCTTTACAGAACGCCGTTTATTTGCTACTATTCTCTTCGCTGATTGGGGGCGTAGCTCAGAGGGAGAGCACCTGCCTTGCAAGCAGGGGGTCAAGGGTTCGAATCCCTTCGCCTCCACCAACAGAACCAGAAGCCCTGAGGTACTCTCAGGGCTTCTTTTTTGCTTTCTGTCCTTGAGTCACCTGTCTTGCGACTGGGACTGGTTCGGTGGATCGGGTCTTTTGGGCGGACGGGTGCGGGACACGATGGCAGCCATGATGATGATGGTCACAATCGCACCCAGAACCCACATCCAGGTGGCAATGTCTTCCATGATGCCCAGTCTGAGGGTTTGAGGGGTCTGCTTCTGGAAGAAAGATGACCAATTTAACGTCCATGAGAAGATTCCCAAGGGAACCCCTCTGGACGTGGCAGACACACATCCTCACCATTTCTTCACAAGCACTGTGTCTTCGGTTACGATAGAGAATAAGGAGAAACCCGAATGTCCATCTGAAGCAGAGGCTTGCTCTGTTGTCAGGTGCCCGGGTGTTTTTCCTGCTGAGGAGGAACATGAAGAAGTTCTTACTGACTGCAGCACTTCTGTTTGCAACACAGGCATTCGCCCAGGACAGTATGGAAGGACACCCCATGCCTGCTCCTGCTGCCCCCACCGAGGAACAGATGGCCGAGATGGCAGAAACCGCCATGCGCCTGGGCCTCCCTGAAGGCACCATCAAGATCTCTGAGTGTGTTCCGGGCATGGGTGAGCACTGGGCCAGGCCCCAGGACCTGCCCCTCGGCCCCATTTATGGAGTTCTGGATGGGTCTCTGGTCTTTGTGGAAATCATGCCCTCCCATGCGGACTTCATTGCAGGCAAATCCTGGGTGGACGTGCTGAAAACACCCAAGTGGTTCCTGAAAATCAATCACGTGGACATTGAGTTCCTGCCCCAGGGCCATGATGGTTATCCTGTACCCCACTACGACATCCACGCTTACTATGTGTCGCACGATGAGCACATGGGGTTCTGCCCACCTCCTGCCCCATAAGAAACATGTTCTCTCGCAGCTCCTCCGGGAGCTGCTTTCTGCTGATTTTAAATCCAAAATCTTGTGTGGCTGCGCAGAAATGCGTAGAATCTCGGTATGCCTGCTGGTTTTCTGAAGCGCAACAACATCAACCATGAAACCTACCTGCTGCTGCGCAAAGCCATTCTGGACAACCAGATTGCCCCTGGAAGCAAACTGGTGGTTCAGGCCCTGGCAGAGCAATACCAGGTGTCTGCCACCCCCATCAAGGAAGCCCTGGCCGCCCTCCACCATGAAGGTCTGGTGGAAGCCATTCCCAGACGGGGGTACTTCATTCCGCGCCTGGAAGCCGAAGACGTGCGGGAAATCTATCAGTTGCGCGCCGTGGTGGAAGGGCTGGGTGCCCGACTGGCCGCCCAGAAACAGCACAAACCCACCCTGAAAAAACTCCAGAAGATCATGGACCGCATGGCCCAGGCCGAACACCAGGAGGACATCTCCCTGTACAGCCAGACCGATCTGGACATGCATCAGGCCATCTGGGAGGGCAGTGGCCACCAGCGTTTGATTCGCACTGCTGAAACCCTCAGGGGACAGATCCAGAAGGTGATTGCCGCTTCAAGCCTGCTCCCCAACCGGTTGCACGATGGCACTGCCGAGCACCACCGCATTGTGGAAGCCATCTTGCAGGGCAATGGCACTGCAGCCGAACAGGCCATGCGCGAACACCTTGAAGGGGCAGGGGAACTCATGTACACACACCTGTCCCAGAAGTGAGCTCTGGTATACTCGTGCCAATGCGTCGATCTGCCTTTCTTCTGCTGCTGGTCCTCACAGGTTGCACCCGCAACAGTGACGGCATCACTCCACAGATCATCTTGCAGGAACCCTCCTCGGGGGCCATCACCAGAGCCGGGAAGGCCCTGGTGAAAGGGTACGCTTTTGATGAGGCCGGGGTGCAGTCCATCAAAATCAATGACACCGAACTGTTCACCGTCAAAGGGTACGCCAGCAAAAAAGGCAAACGCATCGTGCCTTTCAGCTTTCAGACCGATGGCAAAACCTCTGTGTCTTCTTACGTGATTCAGGTGTCTGACAGCAGCAACAACAAAACCCGCCTCGAACTCCCCATCCGGGTGGACCAGAAGGCCCCGCAGATCACCATCAAACGGGTGGACCGGGACCTCAACACCATGCGCATTGAGGGTGTGGTCAAGGACAACGTGAAGGTGCAGGATGTGCTGGTGGGCGGCGTCTCCATCGGGGTCACCGCAGGTGCAGAGGTGCCCTTTTACGCCGAGGTTCCCCCCCAGGACACCACCGTCTCTGCCATCGACTCTGCAGGCAACAAGACCCTGGAACGGGTGGAAACACCCCCTCCCCCCAGAATTGAACCTGCCCAGACGACCTCTACCGACACGGCTCAACAATAACAACAAAGGGAAAGCACTTTCGCTTTCCCCTCTGACTTTCAACCTCTACAAAGCCACTGCCTTTAGAGGGTCACTGTGGCTGAAGGGTAGGACCCCAGAATTTTCAGGAAACTGGCACTGTGCATCATCTGGGCCAGGGCGGCCTGCACTTCACTGTCCAGGGTGTGCCCCTCGAAATCCACGTACATCAGGTAGGACCAGGGCTTGTCGCGCCTTGGGCGGCTCTCGATGCGGCACAGGTTCACCCCATGGTCCCGGAAAACGGCGAGGCAGTCCAGCAGGCTTCCAGGCTGGTGGCGCACTGCAAAAATGATGCTGGTCTTGTAAGGTTTGCCCGCCTCAATTTCATTGCGGTTCTTGGACATCACCAGGAAACGGGTGGTGTTGAAGTCCTCGTCCTCGATATTCTCAGCCAGGATCTCCAGGCCATACAGCTCTGCCGCCCTGCGAGAGGCCACACTGGCCGCATGGCGGTCACCTGAAGCCGCAAGGTCCTTGGCGCTTCCTGCAGTGTCGTAGGCCGCCACAGGCTTCAGACCATGCTTCTTGAAGTACCCATCACACTGGGCCAGGGCCTGGGGGTGGCTGTACACCCGTTCAACGTCTTCCAGTTTGACCCCGGGAAGCACCAGCAACTGGTGGTGCACCCGCACCATCACTTCCTTGATGGCATGAAGGTCGCTCTGGGCCAGTTCATCGGCTGCGGGAATCACGGTGCCCGCCAGAGAGTTTTCCACAGGCAGGGCCGCCAGATCACAGTCTCCGGTCATCACGGCATTCAACACTTCATTGAAAGAAGAATACCCTACGGCTTCGATCTCACCTTCGGTGCTGTTGAGGGCAGCAATCTCACTGTACGCGCCAGGAACCCCCTGGAAGGCAACTCGGGTCTTCGACATGCCCTCCATACTATGGGCGGGCGATTGGGGAAATCAAGGGAAGGAAGCCGAGAGCCTCGTGTTTACATTTCAAATCTTCTGTCAAGCAACATTGCTTTGGTGACACTGCAAATCAAGACCTCCTGCTTTTGCAGCAATGCCCAGAGGCATCAGCTTTTGCTGTCTTGTGCCCTCGGCCCTGGGCTCTTGGCCCTCGGCTCCTTCCCCACAACCCCGAAATAGACAGCCAAAACCCGCGTCTCCCCCCTCCGGTGCTACACTTCCATCTATGAAATTGGTGATTGTAGGTGTGGGCAAAATGGGCGGGGCCGTCATGGAGGGCGTCATCTCCAAGGGACTGCTGAAGACCTCTGAAATCGGCATCATCGACCACAACCCCAGCATTGTGGACAAATGGGTCGAGAAGTACGGCGTCCGGCCCATGAAGATGAGCGAACTGGGACAGGCCGAGCGTGTGCTGCTGGCCCTGCAGCCCCGTCACTTCCTGCAACTGTCCGATGACCTGGCCCGACCCAGCGTGGGTTACATCTCCACCATGGCCGGGATCAGCACCACCGTGCTGGCCCGCAGGCTTGGCACCAAACGGGTCGTCCGGGTGATGCCCAACCTTGGGGCCACCATCGGCAAGTCCCAGAGTGCGGTCACCGGAACAAAGGAAGCCAGTGAGTACGGCGATCTGGCCTTCGGGCATGAGCTGTTCAGCAGTGTGGGCAGCGTCTACGACATTCCTGAGAACCTCTTCAATGCCTTCACGGGCATGGTGGGCTCTGGTCCAGCTTATGCTGCCGTTTTTGCTGAGGCTCTGGCAGATGGTGGGGTGAGGGTCGGTCTTCCTCGCTCACAGGCCAACGAACTGGCCGCCAAACTGCTGATCACCACCGGAGAGCTCCTGCTGCAGAAAGCCCACCCGGCGATCCTCAAAGATGAAGTGGCCAGCCCAGGCGGAACCACCATTGCGGGTCTGGAACAGATCGAGCGCTACACCTTCCGTGCCGCTGCCATCGAAGCCGTAATTGCAGCCACCAAGCGCGGGACGGAACTGGGGATGGACGAATAAGATCCCCAGTTCCTCACGTCACTCGGAACTGTCCCCTCTTAAGGAAGAAAGGGCTTATGAGGCGTCTGGGATGGCTTCCAGCTGAAACGATCCCCCGTCCCTTAAGGGGGACGGAGGATCTGGCCTCGGCAACCTCAAACGCTCAATCCAGGCCCAGCAGGGCAATCTGTCCTTATTTCTTCTTGGTCTGGAAGTCCAGAATGGACTTGTACATCTTCATGCGGTGCTTGACCCCTTCCAGGAGGCCCCGCTTCTGTTCTTTCATGACCTGACGCACTTTCGGCAGTGACACATACTCCCAGCGGATGCCCGAGGTTTTCAGGTGCTCGGTGATGGCGGGCTCAGGCCAGCGCTCCTCGGTGAGGCGCGGAACAGAGAGCATCCAGTTCCGGCGAAATGCACGCTGCCCACTCAGGTAGGGGGTGGCCCGGTTGCCGAAGTCGGTCAGGACCCCTCCGCCCTGAAACACCCCGATGGTCA
Organism: Deinococcus cellulosilyticus NBRC 106333 = KACC 11606; assembly: GCF_007990775.1. Classification (NCBI taxonomy): domain Bacteria; kingdom Thermotogati; phylum Deinococcota; class Deinococci; order Deinococcales; family Deinococcaceae; genus Deinococcus; species Deinococcus cellulosilyticus. The sequence goes on from NZ_BJXB01000013.1 coordinate 70,873, forward strand.
TGTCATATTGACCCTGCAGCACGGGATCTGCAAGGGTCTTAAGGTGTTCGGTGGTGAGGCCCACCAGATCGGCATCCAGACTGAGGATCACGTCTGTGGTGGCGGCCTTGACCCCTTCATAAAAAGCCTGGCTCTTGCCCTGGTTGGGGTTCAGTTCGATGACGGTGGCACCTGCCTGTCGGGCACGTTCTGCGGTGTGGTCCGAGCAGCCATCGCAGACCACGATCACCGGGGCGTAGGTTCGGGCAACACCAACCACTTCCCGGATGGTGTCTTCTTCGTTGTAGGCAGGGATCACAACAGTCAGTTCAGGCATGATTTCCAGGGCTCACAGGCGATTGAGAGCACCATCGCCAGGGTGCAGGAAGGCTTTTTCAGGCGCTTATGGAGTGATTGTAACACAGCATTTCCAGACTTCAGGGAATCACCCGGATGATGTCTCCCAGGAAGACCAGCATCATGAAGACCATCAGGAACACAAAACCTGTGAAGTTGATCATGGCCTCATGGGCAGGCTGCAGCGGACGACGCATCAGAAGCTGGATGACGACCAGCAGAATGCGCCCACCATCGAGTCCGGGAATGGGAATCAGGTTGAAGATGGCAAGGCTCATGTTCACCAGGGTGGCGAAGGTCAGCACACCCCACAGGCCACCCTCTCTGGCCAGGGCTCCTGCGGCCTGGGCACTTGCCACAGGACCTGCTACCTCACTGCTCGGGGACAGGGGGGCAGTGAAGGTCTGGGTGATGCCTTTTGCAAAGCTCTGCAGGGCCTGAGGAACAATCTTGATGGACTGGTTCCAGGCCTCTCCGAGGGCAGCGAAATAATTGGGCACAGGTTTGACGTTCTGTTTGGGGGAATACTCAACCCCGTAGCGTGCCCCGGCCTTCCATTCGAAGGAGAGCTTCACGTCATAGGTGGTATTGCCCCGCTGAAAAGTCAGGGTGTTGGGCTCCTTGCTGCGGATGGCGTCCTGCAGTTTCATGTACCCCATGCGGGGTTCCCCATCCACGGTTTCCTGTTCAGGGAGGGGTTTGCCATCAATGGCGACCAGCAGGTCCCCTTCTTTGATGCCGTCTTTCTCGGCGGCAGAACCGGGCAGCACCCTGTGGATTTCAGCCTTGCTGTAATCGGTCTGGGGCACCCCCTGAGAACTGAAGATCCCTGCCATCAGCAAAATCGCCAGCAGCCAGTTGGAGAGGGGACCTGCAAAGAGCACCGCAATCTTGCCCCAGGGGGTCAGGCGCGACTTGCTCTGGCCTTCCAGGGATTCCGGCCCGAGGTCATCGATGAGCACATACCCACCGATGGGCAGTGCAGACAGCCTCCACTCGGTGCCCGCAGCTTTGAACTTCGCAATGATGGGCCCCATGCCCACCGAGAAGGCCGAGACCTTCGCGCCCTGCATGCGGGCCACCAGGTAGTGCGCCCCCTCGTGCAGGATCACGGCGATCTGAATGACAATCAACCAGATGATCAGTCCCATAACAACTCCCGGGTGCGGGTCCGTGCCCACGCATCCACTTCAAAGATGGCATCCCAGCCGAGCTTCTGGTCCGGGCATTCCTGCAGGACCTGCTCGATCACCCTGGCGATGTCGGTGTAACGGATTTTCTTCTGCAAGAAGGCCTCCACTGCGATTTCATCTGCAGCATTCAGCACCACCGGGGCCACCTTGCCCATGCGCCCTGCTGCATAAGCCAGATCCAGGCAGGGGAAGCGGTCCCGGTCCGGCTCAAAGATCTCCAGCGTGCGGGCCAGAGGGAAGTCTGTGAAAGGAGCCGGATGACGGGGCGCAGCATGCACATCCCCGGCGAAACGCATCCCATGCGGAGCACCATCAATTCCGTACTGGATGGGAAGCTGCATGTTGGGTGGTCCCAGGTGGGCTTTGAGGTTCCCATCCTGAAAACGCACCAGCGCATGGATGATGCTCTGTGGATGCACCACCACCCCCACCTGCTCCAGCGGAAGGCCATACAGGTAATGGGCTTCCAGGACCTCCAGCCCCTTGTTCATCAGGGTGGAACTGTCGATGGTCACCTTGGCCCCCATCGCCCAGGTGGGGTGCTTGAGGGCCATTTCCGGCGTCACTTCTGAGAGGTCTTCCGGACCTGTTCTGAAAGGCCCTCCAGAGGCCGTGATGACCAGTTCGCGCACTTCGGAAAGTTGCTCTCCGGCGAGGCACTGGTACAGGGCACTGTGCTCACTGTCCACCGGCGAGATTCGGCCACCAGACTGGCCCACCAGGTCCCACATCAGGGGACCAGCCACCACCATGCTCTCCTTGTTGGCGAGGGCAACCGCAGCACCACGCTCCAGTGCAATCCGGGTCGGGGCAAGCCCTGCAAGTCCCGGAATGGCCCCCACCACAATCTCTGCGGGGAAAGCGGCCACCTCGCCAGGATCGGTGACCACACGCGTTTCAGGCAGGAGGTCTTTTGCCTCCTGATAGACACTGGAATCCACACTGACCAGTTCGGGACGAAACTCCCGAACCTGTTCTTGAAGAAGGGAAAGGTTCCGACCTGCTGCAAGCGCCAGAATGCGGTAACCGCGCCTGCGGGCCACCTCCAGCGACTGCGTGCCGATGGACCCTGTTGAACCTAGGATGCTGAGGGTATGCATAGCCACACTGCCTTTAGCGTGACACACTCAGGTGTGCTGCGCGTGTGAGAGGGTTTGCCGAGGGCCGAGAGCATCGTGAGTCAAGGCCAGCCAATGTGTCAAGCCAGAGGCAAATCCGTCAGAACAAACCGCAAGAGCACAAAATTCTGTACTCCAGCAAAAGCAAACGCTGGGCAGTTTGCCGTCGGCCCTTTGCTTTTGGCCCTCGGCTTTACTTCGTCACCACCATCGTCACAAACAGATAAGCCACCGGCACCGAGAACAGCAAACTGTCCAAGCGGTCCAGCAGGCCCCCGTGACCTGGCAGGAAGTTTCCAGAGTCTTTGACGTTCAGGGCGCGTTTGAGGAGGCTCTCTGCGAGGTCCCCGAGTTGTGCGGCACTCGAAATCAGCAGGGAAAAGAGCAGGGCATCCCAGACGTTCAGTCCAAAGAGGAAGGTGTCAAAAATCCGTCCGAACCCGAAAACCATCACAAAGCTGAACGCGATGCCTCCGATGGCCCCTTCCACGGTTTTTCCGGGGGAAATGTCCGGTGCCAGTTTCCTGCGCCCAAAGAGCCGTCCGAAGAACAGGCCTCCGGTGTCGGTGGCAAAGGAGGCAATCAGGGGCATCACCAGATAACCGAAACCATCTTGCATGTTTGGGGTTTCCCGGAGGAGCAGGAAATACCCCAGAAGCCAGGGGATGTACAGCAGACCAAAGAGGCTGTACACAATGCGCTCCAGGGGGCGTTCTCCAGGCTCCACCACCTCCATGATGATGATGGTCAGGATGCTTGCGGTTAAGGCCACTTCACGCCAGCTTCCGCCAATCCAGGGCACTTCGGGAAGGCGGGTGCTGCTCGCCAGGATGATCAGGATGGACGAGACCATCAGGGTCTTGTAGCGCACATCCACGTCCCTTTTGCGCAGCATGCTGGCAAACTCATGCATGGCAATCAGGGCTGCAGCGATCAGAACTGGAAACAGGGCCCAGGTGCCCAGATAAAGCACCAGCAGAATCAGAAAAAACGCGGCCAGACCGGAGAACACCCTGGACTGCATGCTTTCTGGAGGTTTGCTGGGGGTGGGCTTGGCGTTTTCAGTCATGAATGCCTCGTTATAGCAGAAGGAAGGTCGCTGTGGGCAACCTTCCATCTCGACAACACCTCAGTTGAGAATGTCGTGTTCTTTCTTGGCAAGGACTTCATCAACCCTTTTGATGAACTCGTCGGTGATCTTCTGCACTTCTTCCTGGGCGCGCTTGATCTCGTCTTCGCCGGTGGTCTTCTCAAGCTTCTTGATTTCTTCCAGGGCCTTCTTGCGGATGTTGCGCACAGAGACGCGGCCTTCTTCGGCGTAGGCCTTGGCATTTTTCACGAGGTCCTTGCGGCGCTCTTCCGTGAGGGTGGGCACCTGGATGAAAATGGCGTCCCCTTTGTTGTTGGGGTTGAGGCCCAGATCGGAGTCCCGGATGGCTTTCTCGATCAGGTTCAGGGCGCCACGGTCCCAGGGGGTGATCAGCAAGGTGCGGGCATCGGGGGTGGTGACTCCGGCCACCTGGTCAAGGGGCATGGTGGTGCCGTAATACTCAATGGTGATTTTCTTGAGCATCCCGGGATTTGCACGGCCAGTGCGCAGCACAGACAGGTTGCTTTCCAGCGCTTCCAGCGCTTTCTGCATGTGATCGCGGGTGTAATCGTAGATCTGTTTCACAAATCCTCCTATGTGATGGTCTCGAACCTTCAGAGCCTTACGGTCCCCGAACATGGGAAGGGTCTGCATCGAGCCATCAGGCGCACATGCGCCAGTCCGTGAACCATCTTACTACCAAGAGGGGTTTTGAGCCATCAGCTGTCAGCCCTCAGCCCTCAGCCCTGTCAAAACATGTGGTTTTTCTGTTCAGCACGACAGCATTGGATGTTCCAATTCGTGAGTGCTTTCAATGATTCAGTTACACACACAAGGTTTTCAAAAAGCACCAAATCTCAAAACTCAGGTTCTGCGCAGGCTTTCAGCTTCAGGGAAATCAAGCATCCAATCATCTTTTGGCTGACAGCTGACGGCTGATCGTTGATCGCTGTAAACTCTTACCATCATGATCCTCGCTTTCTCCGGCCACCGTTTTTTGATCGAAGATGCCCTCAGGCGCGAAGTGCAGAAACATGGCCTGAACCACCGGGATGTGACCCGACTTTCGGTCGAGGAGATCAGTGTGGAAGCGGTGCTTCCTCACCTGCAGAGCAGCCTTTTTGGAGCCAGTGGCGTGATTCTGGATTTTGAGGGGATCAAGAACCCCAAAGACGTGATTGAGGTGTGCGGGAAGTCTGACGCTGTGGTGGCGATCATCGATCCTGCAGCGCCTGCCACCCGCATCAAGTCGTATGAGAAGCTGGGGCAGCATTTTGCCCTTCCCTCCCCCACCAAGACCGGGGACATTGCTGGCTGGGTGATGGCGCGGTCCAAGATCCACAAACTGCAACTGGACAAAGAAGCTGCTTTGTGGCTTGCAGAGGTGTTTCAGTCGGATCTGGCCAGCATTGAGAGTGAGCTCTACAAATTGACCCTGATTGCCGATGGCAAGGTGGATGTGGATCTGGTCCGCAAGACCGTAAATCTGACCCCTCCGGGGGATTCATTTCAGATGCTTGGGGCCGCCACAGCGGGGAACACCAGAGAAGCTCTGGCCCAACTGGACCGCCTCATGGCCTCAGGGGAAGATCCCTTCAAGCTGCTCGGTGCGGTGGTCTGGCAGTACAGCCTGGTGGCAAAATGTGTGGCCCTGCGTCAGGAGAACCCTGGCATTCACGAAAATGATGCAGCACAAAGGCTGGGCACCAAACCCTTCCCCACCAAGAAGGCCCTGGAAGTGGCCCGAAAACTCAATGAAAACCGCATCCGGCTGCATCTGGAACGCATTCTGGAAGCAGATTTCGCCATGAAGCGCGGGGTGGATGCTGTGAGCACACTGGAACGCCTGATGGTGCAGCTCAGCCTGCACTGAATCGGGAACGCACCAGCGAGTAAATGCCTGCATCAAAGTGGTCTTCCACCACCGAGAAGGCCAGTGAGAGCACCTGTCCCTGGCTTTCGGCGAAATAGTTGCCGTCCAGGGTCATGAAGGATTCGGTTTGCACATCGAGCGGTTCATAGGCCCAGACCAGGGATTCCAGTTCTGTGGAGGTGGACACCTGCTTGTTGCGAAGAAGGCCTGCCTCTCCCAGAAAAATGATCCCTGAGCCCACAGCAGCGTAATGGGTGGGGTGGTTCTGCAGGTACTGCCGGGTGAGGGGGTCACGGGCATGTTTCTGCGTCTGGTTGCCTGCGGGCACCATGAGCACGGTGAAATCCGGGGCAGAGGGAAAGGCATAGTGCGGGGTGAGCACCAGACCTCCACTGGTCTGAATGGAACCTCTGGTGCGGGCCAGGGTGCAGATTTCGATGTCTGTGCGGGCCTGTCTGGCGTAACTGAGCACACTGGTGAAGACCCCCAGTTCGTACTCACTGACGCCCGGGTAGATCAGCATTCCAAAACGCACGGTTATTCCTTGAACTTCAGCACGTAACTCTTGCGGGTCACGGGTGGGTTCAGTTCGCAGCGGTTCTGCTGGCTCAGGGTGTCCAGCACGTACTGCTGCTGCTCTGGAGCCAGCCTTTCGTGCACCCGCAGGTAGCGCACTGCGGTCTCTGGAGAGTCAAACAGCCTCGGGTGTGAATCTGTTACATCATAGAGTTCCAGCCATCGCATGGGAAAATTTTATCAAAATTTTGATGTGAAGGTGTGGATCGGGAAACACCCTCCCCAGTCCACAGAAATGCAGGGATGAGCCAGCGGCCCATCCCCACAGGTGGTTGTGTTTTCTGCCTAGAGAGGCCTGAGGTCTTCCCAGAGCTGCCAGCCCACGCCTGCAGGGGTGGCATTCAGCAGAGGGTTCAGGGCCACGCTGAGGCGCTCTGCATGCTCATGCAGCTCCTCATTCGAAGGCTGCCCTTCATAGATGCGCAGGGCTGTGAACTGGAAGAAATGCTGGGTGGAGGTCAGTTCCCCATTCTCGAAGAAGGCGAATGGGGCCTGCATCTCATCCCAGAGGAGGCTTGCCCCTTCCAGGGTCTCAGGAAGGTAACTGGAGAGGTCCAGAGGGGCGCTCTTCGGGTACCACAGGTACCCCTGCAGCAACCGGATCGCCAGACGCGATTCGCTGTTTGGTGGGTTCAGGCGTTCATCCACGCCTCAAGCTCCTTCAGGAAACGGTCATGCTCGGAGTAGTGGTACAGGATGGTGCTGAAGCCCAGTGCACGGGCAGCCACCAGGTTCTCCTCCACATCGTCCACAAAAATGCTGTTCTCTGCAGACACACCTGTGGCTTCCACAAGCGCCTTGAAAGATTCCGGGCTGGGTTTCTTGGCTCCGATCTCGTTGCTGTAGACCATCGCATCGAAACGGGACCAGCGGGGGTCGGCCTTCAGGCGGTCACTCAGGACAGGATAGTTGTTGCTGAGGAGGCCCACTTTGAAGTTTTCGGGAATGGTGGGCAGGAATTCGTACATGGGAGGGTTTTCGAGCACACTGCCCAGGTAGAGTTCAATGACTTCATCGAGGGGGGCAGTGAAGCCCACTTCTTTCATCAGGTTCTCGAAGAAGGTTTCCAGGTTCCATTTGCCCAGTTCAAGCTGGTGCACATGGGCAAAATACACGGCACGGACTTTTTCAAGGTCCAGGTTGTAACGGTCAGCGATGCGCTGGGTGGAACGGCCATCAAAGGTGTTCTGGGTGAAGACGCCACCCCAGTCGAAGGTGATTGCTTTCATGCGGGCTCCCAAAACCTGCCGGTTTGATTCCGGGCGCAGGGCAGGTTTACGGTCCTCTGCGGGCCTGGGGTGCACTTTCGTCGAGCAGCACACCGCGCCGCAGCCAGGCTCTGGCGCAGAGGTCACGCACCAACCTTAGCACCATGAGGGGATCTTCCGCATGGTTTTGTTTAAGCGGCCTGCCAAATTGCTTGACATGCTGCTGGTGCCCCTCCAGAAAATGGGGGGTGGGCAGCGCCACCTGCTTGTAGGAGATCACCTCGCTGAATTCGAGGGGGAACACGTGCGGCGCACTGGTGGTAACCACCGCATTGATTCCAGCCACGGGATCTTTCAGGACCGAAAAAGCTTCCAGATGGGCGTTGCCCTGCGGGGTCCAGCTTGCAGTCACCACCATCAGCTCACTTGAAAAAGGCACCTGATGCAGATGCCTGAAAAATCCCGTGTCGAGCTGAAGGGGGTGGCAGGTGAACCCCAGGTCCTGAAGTTCCTGCGACCATTGCAGGGTCTCCTCAGGGGTGGAAAGGGCCTGAACTTCTTCAAGAGGATTGAAAACATAGGGAAAAGCCTTGCCGACCAATTTGGCTGCACTCAGTTCAGACATCACCCCGCGTGAGGCGTCCATGCCAAGCAGGCGCTCAAGCTCGGTGGATGTCAGGGCAGCCAGGTTCAATTTCAAGTGCATTTCCTACACTCTACCACTCCAGAGGTAACAGCGGTACCGGCACACGCTGACCAAAATCTGAGACGTTATACTGCAACCATGAACAAGGCCGCCAATGAAAGCAACTCCGACTACCAGAGCACCCTGCAGGAGATTGCCACATTTCTCAAAGAAAACACCCTGCCCGTTGCGATTGCTGCACACATTGATCCAGATGGGGACGCCATCGGTTCCTGCCTGGGCCTGCAGCGTGCCCTGAGGAAACTGGGCAAGACCGCACAGACCTACGCTTCTGTGCCCCAGTACCTGCAATTTCTGGTTCAGGAAAATGAGATCCTGCCCCCTGTTTCCCACCTGCCAGAAGACACCGTGGTGGTGATCCTGGATGTCGACAACAACGATGTGAACCGCGTGGAGGGCATCCGACTGGAAAACTTCTCGGGCTTTGTGATCAACATCGATCACCACGGCACCAACAAGCGCAACAGCAACCTGAACCTCGTGTGCCCCTCTCAGGCCGCCACCGCCCAGATCATCACCGATCTGGTGGAAATCCTGGAGCTTGAATGGGACGCTGACATTGCCAATCCGCTCCTGACGGGCATCATCACCGACACGGGTTCCTTCAAGTTCTCCAACACCACCCCCGAAGTCCTGATGGCCGCCTCAAAACTGATTGGGGGAGGTGCAGATGTCAGCTTCGTGAACGAAAGCCTCGCCCAGCATCCCAAACGCTATTACCAGCTTCTGGTTCTGGTCCTGCAATCCATGAAGTACGAACTGAACGACCTGTGCGTCACCGCCCACGTGAGTTCCAGCATGCTGGAAAGCGTGGGGGCAAGCTGGGAAGACGTGGAATCCTACGTGGGCATGATCCGCAGCGCCCAGGGCACCGAACTGGCCATCATGTTCAAGGACTACGGCACCCACATCAAGATCAGTGCCCGCTCAAGAGGCAAGGCCAGCGCACAGAACATCGCCATTGCCTGCGGTGGAGGGGGCCACTACGCCGCCGCCGGAGCCACCCTGCACCTGCCCTATGAACAGGCTTACGCCAAAGTCATTGAAGAGGCCAGGAAAGAACTGGAGCGGGTGGGGCTTTAAAGCAACTCCAGCACCTTCTCTGCCGCTTCCAGTGCATCCCGCGCCACCGCAGAGGGGGTGCATTCTTCTGGCAGGGCATCTTTGAAAAACCTGCGCAGGTCTTCTTCCTCAAGGGCCACTTCTATGGGTTTGGCTTCAGGGTGAATCCAGACGCTGCGGATGCCTGCCCTGTTGGCCCCCAGAATGTCGTGACAGAGTTTGTCTCCGATGTGGACATCCACACCGGACAGGAATTCGGGCTGGGGTTTGGCGTAACCGTGGATTTCCGGGGCACGCACCTCATCGAAGAAGGGCAGGATTCCCAGGGCGTCCAGCACAGGCACCTGATATCTGGAGTAACCGTTGGTGGCAACAATCAGTTTCAATCCTGCGTCTTTGAGCAGTTGCAGGCCCTCTTTTGCCCCTGAAAGCAGGTGGATGTGGTCGGGGGTGCAGTGGTCCCTGACCACCTGGGACACATCTGGAATGGTGCTCAGGCCGTAATTGAGGGCCACTTCCAGGGTGATGGCGTCCCAGTCGAAAGCATCCACATGCTTTCCTGCCATGACGCGAGACGAGAAGCCCTGGTTCAGTTGCTTCCGGAACTGCTGCCTGAAGGTTTCAAAATCCTGGTCGTGGCCCGAGTGCCTGTGCACGTGGCGGGCCAGAAAAGGGACTACACCCGTCCCAAAGGGATTCTGGATCAGAACACCATCCAGATCGAAACTGATGGTGGTCATTTGTTTTTGATGAATCCGTCTTTGAGCCAGCTCTGCACCAGGGGCTCCAGGTCATGCAATGGGATGTCGTTTCTGAGGCTGTACTCGGCAGGGGTCAGTTCCTGTCCCAGGCCCTTGAGGAAATCCACGCCCATCTGACCGTGGTTCTTGCGGAAGTTCTGGTGGGTGGGGGTGATGGGGCTCAGGGCATCCCGACCTCGCAGGGTCACCGGGTAGTGCTGGTGGGCCCATCCAGCGAGGGGTTTGGGCAGAATCAGGGTCTGGGGACGCAGGGGGGCCGGAAACACGCCGGTTTCTCCAACCTCGATCTGCAGACGGCCCAGGATCTTGCCATCCATCATCAGGATGCAGCTTCCCTGCTCGACGAGCACACCGGAAAAGTTGTCGGTGGGGGTGACTTTCCAGACCCGTGAACTCACTCCTGCCAGGGCATGGGTCACGTTGGGATCGATCTGGTAGGCATTCAGGACGGCCCCTGCAGTGAAGAGTTGCAGCATCTCTCCCAGGGCCAGTTCGCCCACCTGGGTCCCGGAGGCAGCGGCAATGATGCGGCCCTCGAAGACCAGCACGTACACACTCTGTTCACCCAGCGTCACATGAAGGTAGCCGTACCAGTTGCTGTCGTGCAGGTGCCTGAGGAAGGCATGCAGGTCACAGAAGCTGGCACTCAGTCCGAGGTATCTGGCTTCCCCTTCGGGGAGCAGGCGGGCCAGCACAGGGAGGGCTTCAGGGAACATGGGGGTGAGGGTGTGGGTCATACGATTCTCCGTGGGTCTGGGGACTTTGCGTCTGGGTGGACGGGGAGGTCCCGCGATGCGCCTGATCATGGTTCTGGGACCTCATCCAGCTTCACACAGGTGTCCTGGTAACGCCGGGCATTCTCCTGATAACGGGCGGCATTCTGTGCAGAAGGGGCCACCTTGATGACTTTCGCTGGAACTCCAACAGCCAGCATACCATCCTCGACGTGCTGTCCTTCGCGCAGGAGGGCACCTGCAGCCAGCATGGCACCCTTTCCAAGGCTGGACCCGTTGAGCATGATCGCCCCCATCCCCACCAGTGAGCCTTCATGCAGGGTGGCTCCGTGGATGATGGCCCGGTGGCCCACGGTCACGTTCTGGTGCAGCACGCAGGGAAAACCAGGGTCGCTGTGCAGCACTGCCCCATCCTGTACATTGCTGCCCTCTCCAATGGTCAGGGATTCCACATCTCCCCTGAGGACTGCACCGAACCACACACTGGCCCGGTCATGCACGATCACTTTTCCTATTACATCTGCAGAGGGAGCAATCCAGGCGGATTTTGCAATTCTGGGCTTCTCCCCTGCAAGTTCATAAAATGGCACCCTTCAAGCCTCCTGTAACCCGATCGCCTCACGCAACAGCTGGCGGTCCTCTTCAAAATTGAGCAACCCCAGGGCTTCTCCGGGCTCATAGAACCCACCTGCCCTGAAGGTGTCTTCCAGTTGAACTTCAGTGGAAGCTGCACGCATCACAAACCAGTGAATCTCTCGGGGAATTCCCTTATGGTTGACATACTGACTTACCCCGAGTTTCCGTTCAATGGTGGCCTCAACCCCTGCCTCTTCCAGGACCTCTCGGCAGGCGGTCACCTCCATCTCTTCATGCTCCTCAATGTGGCCCTTGGGATACGTCCAGGAGCCATCCTGGTATTGCACAATCAAGACCTGATTCTGGTCGGAAAAGACCAGTCCACCTGCTCCCAAAACAGCATTCATGCCCCCAGTGTAACGGATCGGGCCAGTTGCACGGTGACGGCGCAAATTGACTTGTAGACATTGCGTGAGCATAATGAGGGAGTCCCTAAGGTAGCCGAAAGGGTGTATGCGCCCCAGAGTCGGGTTCAGCACCGGGTTATCACTTTAACGGGATGTAGGAGTCAGCAGTATGGCAGAAGGTAAAGTCAAGTGGTTTAACGCGGAAAAAGGATTCGGATTCATTGAGCACCCCGGTAACCCGGATGTTTTCGTACATTACTCCGCAATCAACACCAAGGGATTTCGCAAACTGAACGAAGGTGACGAAGTCAGCTTCGAAATCGAACCCGGCCAGAACGGCAAAGGTCCCCAGGCCAAAAACGTGGTTGTGACCAAGGCTGCTCCTGTGCAGGCTGAGCGCACCCCTTCTCGCGGCGGTCGCTGGTAAATTGCTTTCAGCAAAGGAGAGTTCTCTTTTGCCAGGGCATGGCGGACCGAAACGTTTGATTCTCCTTTGAGGTTCAGCATTCTTTCGCCAACCACAGCTTTCTGAACGCAAAAGAGCCCCTGATCGGGGCTCTTGATCTTTTGGTCTCACTGGTTCTGCCACTGGTCCAGACGGGTTTCCCAGCCAGAAGCAAGTTCCCACCCTGAATGCAGAGGTCTGAGCACTCCCTGCGACATCAGCAGACCGAGGGTCTTTTTCGCCCGGCCAGGGTATCCATCCGATTGCCGGTAACACCAGTCCTGCAACTGGAAGGGGGCTTCCCAGTTGAGGACCTCTGTCAGCCAGGCTTTCATGCCTTCCCGGCTCAGGGGGGTCAGGGACACCCGGGTTTCCAGTGGGACCTGAAAAGGACTGAGCAGGGTTTTGATGCCACAGGACATCATCAGGGCCACAGGCAAGGAAAGCCCATCCAGAATCTGCTGCAAGGTGCGGCAGGTGGTGGGGTCGAGCAGCGTACCCTCGTCAATGGTGATGATCAGCCCCATCTTGCCCTGACAGCCCTGTTGCAGGGCCGCAACCACCGAGCGAGGGCCTTCATGCACAGGCAGAGGGTGGTCCCATTTGGCCTGTTGCAGCACGCCATGCGGGATGGCCTGCAGGCTTTCCGAAGGGGTCAGCATCAACACAGCGTAATTCTGAGCACGCGCAGTCTGGGCAAGGTAGTTCAGGAAAAAGCTGCGTCCAGAATCAGGCTGTCCGGCCAGGGTGAAAAGGCCCTTCTGTTTGATCTCCAGCATGTCCAGAAAGGCCTGGAAGGCTTCCAGGTGGTCTTCCCTCTCGATGGGATGGGTCAGGTGATCGAAATGCACCAGGGGCACATCCCGCAGGTCTTCGGTGACGAAGCGGTTTCTGCCCTGTTCGCTGGCCCAGGCATTGCGTTTGCGGGCCACCTGCATCAGTTCACTGACCCTCCCCGAGTCTTCAGGGTAAGAGGCCAGACCCACACTGATGGACTGAAAAAGCACAGGTTCTCCAGCAAAGGGATGCACTGCCACCCGTTCAAGGAGGCGTTCACAGACCTGAATGGCGTTCTTCTTGCTGGTTGAGGGCAGCATCAAAACAAATTCCTCTGCACCAGACCGGAAAAGCACATCCGAACTGCGCATTTTCTTCTGGACAAGGCTGGTGAGTTCACGCAAAATCTGGTCCACACGCCTTGGCCCCCACTGCGCTCTGAGGGTCTGAAAACGGTCAAGGGTGAAGACACACAGGGTGAGGGGGATCTTCTCACGCCCGGAACGGGCGGTTTCTTCAATCAAACGGGATTCCAGCAGCCCTCTTGAATAGGCTCCGGTCAGGGGGTCCCGGATCAGATACGCTGCTGAATTTTGCTGTCCCTGAAAGGAATGTTCCATGCGTCACTCCAGAGTTCAATCATGATGGCACAGCCACAAATGGACTGACTTCAGTTTGCACTCAGGAGTATTGCAGCTTTCTTCGGTGAAAATCTTGAATTCCAGCCGACCACATCCAGGTAAAACACCGTTCAGAAAACAAAATGACTCAAAATGTCTGTTAAAAACCTTTCATATGTCCTGTCAGAATTCCGTCAGAGTTCTTCAGTTTGAATTCAGAAACATCTGCAAATGCTGCATGCTCCGGGGCACAACATCAAAAAGCCCCAGGTTGCCCTGGGGATCTATTTTGATCGCACACTCCTTGCAGATCTTTTCCACTCTATGGAATCAAGGGTTGTCAAAAGGTTACCAGAAGACAACAGAAACAAAAGTCAAACAAAAAACCCGGAGGATTTCTCCTTCCGGGATTCTGGTGGCGTTGCGCGGACTTGAACCGCGGACCTAACGATTATGAGTCGTTCGCTCTAACCAGCTGAGCTACAACGCCAAGCGTTAAGTATGGTACATGCAATTCCATCTTTTTGCAAGCCCACCCCTGACGCTAGTGACCCGTGACGGCTTCTTTGCCCTGCAGGCGCTTTCTGAATGTGCTGCGGTGCCCCTTTGCGGGGATGGCATTTTTGGTTGCTCCCAGAAGTCCGAACATGGGCATGTTGGCATAAACGCATTCGACCCGACCTGGTTCAATCACATAGGTCTCGTGCCAGATGCCCACACTGCCATCTGTTCCCACCAGTTTGTAGAAGTCCTGCCATGCCTGAAAGTGAGGGTCGCTGGGGTTGCGGGCGAAGTTTTCGAGGTGTTCCGGACTTTTCCAGTAACTGACCATGATGGTGGTCATTGGGCCGAAACGGAAGAAGCTTTCGGCGTGGAGCATGCCTTTTTCGGGGTGTTTCATGAGGCTTGCAATCATGGGGGGCATGGCCATGGCCACTTTCCACCATTTGCTGAAGGGGAGCAGTTTGTTGACCCGCATGCCAATCAGGAACACGGTGATGGGCTCGGTGATCTCGGTGGTGATGCGCTCTGTGTGAACCATGAGTCCTCCTCGCAGTCATATATATGTAAAGTCATATATATGATAAATTCAGAGTACAGGGTAAGCTGGACCCTGTCAAGGAGACCTATGGCACTGCCCCACGCAATACTCGGCTTTCTGAGCTTTGAACCCCTCACCGGATACGACCTGAAAACCCAGTGCTTTGACCAGAGCGTGCGCTACTTCTGGAGTGCCGACCAGGCCCAGATTTACCGCACCCTCGAGAAACTGCAGCAGGAAGGCCACATCAAAAGTGACCTTGAAATCCAGGAAGGCAAACCCAACCGCAAGGTTTACCATCTGACCGACAGTGGCCGGGAGGTCCTGCTGAAATGGCTGCGGGAACCCCAGGAGCTTCCTGTTTTCAAAGAACCTTTTTTGATGCAGCTGTATTTTTCAGATGGCCTGACAAATGAAGAAATCCTCAAGCAGATTCGGTATCAGAAACAACAGCACAGTGAGCGCCTGAACGAGTATTTTGCAATCAGGGATTACTTCGAGCAGGGATTTGAAAAGCGCCCGCAAGATCCCCTGAAACGTGCGCATCAGCTGCAGTACCTCACCCTGAAATTCGGCATTCAGCTGGAAGAGCTTTACCTGAAATGGCTGCAGAATGCAGAACAGGTGATCGAAGGGCTGCAGGAGGAGTAAATGGGCAAAACACTGATTGTGATCGGTCTGGTTCTGGTGGGACTGGGGGTGCTGTGGGTGTATTTTCCAAAAGCCCTCAGCTGGTTTGGTCACCTTCCGGGAGACATCCGCTACAAAAGTGACAACGTAACGGTGTTTGTTCCCATCACCAGTATGATCGTGGTCAGTGTGGTGCTGAGCCTGCTCGCACGACTGTTTGGAGGTTCAAGATGATCAAGATGTACACCACGTCCTGGTGCCCCGATTGCCACGTCACCAAGGCCGTCCTGCAGAAAAAAGGCATTCCTTTTGAGGAAATCAACATTGAAACGGTTGCAGGAGCGGCAGATTACGTGATGCAGGTCAATGGGGGCAAACGCAGCGTTCCCACCCTGGAGTACAACGGCGTGGCTGAGTCCATGAGCCGTTTTTCACGGGAAAAACTGGACACCTACCTGAAACGCGTCGGACTGCAGTAAGTGGAGTCAGGACTCCTCGCAGGAAACCTCGTTTGGGAGGTTCACAGTTTACAGTGAACAGTTCACAGCGAGATTGATGCTTTTGGGGTAACTCACAAGTGACTTGCCAAACAGCAACGTCCAGATGGCGGATGTGGAACACACCACATCCGTCTATGCTTTTCGGCATGATCACCGTAAGGAAATTGAATCCCGATGATTTTGACCACATCTGGCCCATGCTCGAAGAAATGAAACACATCGATTCAAAAGAACAGGTGCATGAACGGTTTCGAATGTTTTGCTTCCGGGAAGACTGGTTTCTGTTCGGTGCCGAACAGAATGGGAAGATCATTGGTTACACAGCAGGACAGGACTATGGGACCGATTTCCGTTCTGGAGACACCCACCGCGAATGCAAGATGCATGATCTTTTTGTCTTCCCAGAACACCGCAGACAGGGCGCGGGAAAAGCCCTGGTGGAGGCAGCCAGGGAATGGGCCAGATCCCGCTCTGTGCGTTATTTCTACTGGTATGCCAGCAAAGGTGCCATCCCTTTTTACGAAAAACTGGGTGTGACTGGAGTCGAAAACTCACACCCCGATCATCCTTACTTCGAGGTGGATTTCAATGCCTGAAATTCGTGTTCTGAATGCCAGTGATGCCCCCATCTACCGTGAATTGCGCCTCCAGGCCCTCACCCATGATCCCAATGCGTTTCTGGTCGACCCAGACCAGTACCGTCAAATGCCCCTTGAAACCATTGAAGGACAGCTCTCCAGTGAAGAAGACGGCAAATTCACACTGGGTGCCTTCCTGGATGAAAAACTGGTGGGCATGTGCACCTTCATCAGGGAAAGCCATCCCAAAATCCGCCACAAGGGGAAGGTGGTGGCCGTGTATGTTGCCCCAGAAGCCAGAGGACAGGGGGTCGCACGAAAACTCATGGAAACCCTGATTGAGCGTGTTCGCAGCTATGGGGATGTGGAACAGATCCAGCTTGGGGTCAGCCACACCCAGGTTGCTGCCCAGAAGCTTTACACCCGCCTCGGATTTGAAATCTTCGGCATTGAAAAACAGGCCGTCAAACAAAACGGTGAATACCTGGATGAGGAGTGGAGGGTCCTGAAGCTGTAAGGGAGCAGACACCACCCAGGAACAGCAAAAACCAGGCAGCAGTTACAGGATGGCTTTCTGCCTTCTGCTTTCTGCCTTTTGCTCCCTCCTGATGGTTTTTTTTCACCATCCTGTGCCAAACTGTCACTGATGGGTACGCCTCAAAGATCATCGAATGCACAGAGAATCGTCAGTGCTTTATGCAATGTTCTGGTGTGGGGTCTGGTGCTGTGGTGGTACAGCATTGAGCTGCCAAAGTGGGTGGGGTTCGTTCGCAAGGCCGGCCAGAACCTGAGTCCTGAGCTGCAGAGCATGCTTTTTCTGCACCCCTACGCAGGATGGTTGCTGGGCATCATCATGTTGCTGTTCAGTTTTCTGGCCGCCCGTGGGAGAAATGCCCGTGCTTTTGCCAACATTCAGGTGTGCAGTGCCCTGGTTGCTGCACTTGCTGTGGGCTGGGTGATGTGGGGGATTTACCAGAGCATCAAGGGAGCCGTGGGATTCCCTTTGCTTTTTTAGGTGCAGCAGAGCTCTAAACTGGAGTTCTGTGTCTTTGCAATTTGAACCTTCTCTGTTAAACTGCTTCCCATGAAGGCACCTGCACAATCCCCAGACATCAGACTGTGCACTGTGACCACCACAACCCCTACCGCTTAGGCGGTAGACTTTTTATTTCCCCCACCACAGAAGAATAGAAGCCAGCGGTTGTCAGGGTGAGTTTGCATCCCAGACACCTGAAGCCCGTAGAATGGACTGCTGAAAGACTGACATCCACACAGTCCCTGATTCTGAAAGGTCGTGACCCATGCACGTTGTGCTCCCCGATGGAAAAAAACTGGAATTTGACCATGCCGCAAATGGTCTGGAGGTGGCTGCGGCCATCGGTCCCAGACTGGCGCAGGATGCTGTTGCCATCAAGGTTCAGGGTGAACTGAAAGACCTGCTCTCCCCTCTTGAAGATGGTGCCGATGTCAGCATCGTCACCAAGAAGAACATCGAGGAAATCCCTGGCTTCTTCCGCCACACCCTGGCCCACGTGATGGCCCAGGCGGTGCGCGAGTTTTATGGTGCCCGTGGTCATGAAGCAAACACCATCAAGATGGGTGTGGGACCCGCCATCGAGAACGGCTTTTACTATGACTTCGATCTTCCCGAACCCCTGAGGGCAGAAGACCTTCCCGAAATCGAGAAGATCATGAACGACATCATCACCCGCGACCTGAAACTGTCCCGCAAGGAAGTGACTCGCGCTGAGGCCCTGCAGGAATTCGGGTATGACCCTTACAAGGTCGAACTGATCAACGACCTTCCCGAAGACGAAGTGCTGACCTTCTACGTGCAGGAGGGTTTCACGGACCTTTGCCGTGGCCCTCACGTGCCCAGAACGGGCGTGATTCCCCGTCACTTCAAGCTGATGTCCACCAGTGGGGCGTACTGGAGGGGCAGCGAAAAGAACCCCATGATGCAGCGCGTCTACGGGGTGGCTTTCGGGACCAAACAGGAACTCGACAATTACCTGCACATGCTGGAAGAGGCCAAGCGCCGCGACCACCGCAAGATCGGCAAGGACCTGGAACTGTTCTTCACCAGTGAAGTGATCGGTCCGGGTCTCCCCCTGTGGCTTCCCAACGGGGCCACCATCCGCCGTGAACTGGAACGCTTCATTGTGGATCTGGAGCTGCGTCAGGGCTACCAGCACGTGTACACCCCCCAGATGGCCAAGACCGAGCTTTACAAGATCTCGGGGCACTGGGACCACTACCAGGAGGACATGTTCCCGGTGATGAAGATCGACCAGGAAGAACTGGTGCTTCGCCCGATGAACTGCCCCCACCACATCCAGATCTACAAGCACACCCAGCGTTCCTACCGGGACCTCCCCATCAAGATTGCCGAACTCGGGACCATGTACCGCTTCGAGCAGTCTGGAGAACTCACCGGTCTGAGCCGCGTACGCTCCATGACCCTGAATGACGCCCACATCTTTGTGCGCCCCGACCAGATCCAGGCGGAATTCAAGAAAGTCGTGGAACTGGTGCGTGACGTGTACGAGATTCTGGGTTTCAAGGAGTACAAGTGGAGGCTGTCCCTGCGCGATCCAGAAGACACCGAAAAGTACTTCCAGGACGATGAAATGTGGAACAGCGCCGAGGCACAGCTCCGTCAGGCCCTGGACGACATGGGTCTCGAATACTACGAGTCTCCCGGCGACGCAGCCTTCTATGGCCCCAAGCTGGACGTGCAGGTGAAGAGTGCCCTGGGCAAGGACGAGACCATTTCCACCGTTCAGCTGGACTTCCTGCTGCCCCAGAAGTTTGAACTCGAATACGTGAACGAGGAATCGGGCCGCTCCAGACCCGTGATGATCCACCGGGGCATCATCTCAACGATGGAACGCATGACCGCCTTCCTGATCGAGAACTGCGCCGGAGATTTCCCCTTCTGGCTTGCCCCCGAGCAGGTTCGCGTGGTCCCCATCGCAGACCGTCACCTCGAATACGCCCAGCAGGTCGAGGCAGAGCTGCGCAAGCACGACCTCCGCGCAAAAGTGGACGATGGCGGCGAACGCATGAACGCCAAGATCCGCAACGCTGAACTCCGCAAGGTGCCCTTCGTGCTGATCGTGGGCGATCAGGAAGCCGAGAAGCAGGAGCTCAGCGTCCGTGAACGCCACAAGGGGGAACGCAAGAACGTCCCTCTGGCCGAACTGGTGCAGGAGCTTGCTGGGCGGTACAGGAACAGAACACTTTAAGAGTTTAAGCAAGGTGGGCCTCTCCAGATTTCTGGAGGGGCTTTGCTTTTGCCCAGAGCCCAGAGCCCAGAGCATACAGTGCTGGAGCCAGGGCAGGCTGTCAACTGTTCGCTGATGCAAAAGCTTTCAGGTGCTGCCCTCGGCCCTTGGCCCTCGGCTCTCAGCTAAGATGAAACCACCATGTTCCAGCCCATCCGCGAATGGTGGCAGTTTTTGCTGCGGCCCTCTTTTGAGAAAACACCTGTTTTGCATCTGAACCACACCTTTTTCCTGCTGCTGGTGTTTCAGTGCCTGCTGTCGTTTCTTTCGCTCCTGATTCCAAACGCTCTGATTCCCAATTTTGAAAAGCTTGCCGATGACAACGACGTTCGCAAGATGATAGAACAGTCCGGTCTGATCTGGACCATTCTGGGGGCAGCTTTTGTGGAGGAGGTGATCTTCCGGCTTCCCATCGGGCCTTACCGGTCCCGGTATCTGATTCCTGGTGGCCTGATGCTGGTGTTGCTGGGCTGGGCCTTCAAGTCGATGCTGTGGATGCAGGTGGTGATCGCCTTCGGGATGGGCCTCTTTGTGCTGGGCATCCTGGGGCTGCATTACGATTACAAGGACATGCTGAGGGACGTGTGGCGCAGGGCGTTCCCTGTGATGTTCTACCTGTTCGCTCTCATTTTTGCCCTGGTCCACCTGAGCAACTACAATGAAGGGCTGAAATCCCTGAATGTCTTCACGATGCTGCTGCTGGTGATCCCGCAATTTCTGGCAGGTCTGACGTTCGGCTATGTCAGACACCGCATGGGGTTCCTGAATGCCGTGGCGATTCATGCGGCGTACAATGCGGTTTTTCTGGTGCCCCTGGTGGGTTTCAGTTCGCAATGACGTTTTCGCGGGTGGGCACTTTCAGGCTGATGTACCAGATCCCCACAAGTCCAAGCCCGACAATGCAGGCTGCAATCAGCAGGGCGTAATCGGGGTTCCCCGTGCGTTTGAGGATTCGTCCGTGGACCAGCACACTGCTGATGAGGCAGGAGAGCACAATCATGCTGATGGCAAGCCCTTTGGCCCGTCTGGGCATGCCCAGGCCTGCCTGATAGTCCCGGATCAGGGGGCCAGCGATGGGCAAATTCAACAACCAGGCGTGAAATCTGGGGCTGCTGCGAGCAAAGCATGCTGCGGCCAGCAGAAAAAACACTGTCCCCGGCATACCAGGGGCGTAAAAACCCACAAATCCCAGGCCCACACAGATGAAGCCTGCTGCAATCCACAGGGGGCGAATCCAGGCAGGGGCTTGTTTCTCAGGCATGGCATCAGTCTAGTGAAAGTGACCGGATCACATGAATCAGTCACTTACAATCTGGGCAGGCACCAGCATTCCCAGATCTTCTCTGTCCTGTTTTGGTAGACAGCGCACCACCAGCGTATAAGAGTGGTCGATCAGTTCTTGGATCAGGGTTTCTGGAAGGGTGCCGTCCAGCAAAACTGTATTCCAGTGACGTTTGTTCATGTGCCAACCCGGCAGGATGTGGTCTGGATGCTCTTCCCTGAGTTTGATGGACCGTTCAGGGTTGCATTTGAGGTTCACTGAAATGGGGTCCTTGGTGATGTCAGTGAGGGCGAAAATTTTGCCCCTGACCCTGAGCACCAGCGTTTCAAATCCGAATGGAAAATCTTCTGTGGTGCCTCGTTTGCTGAGGCAATGTTCTCTGAGTTCAGTGACGGTTTGCATGCAACCATCATAACCGGAAGCAAGTCCATCAACAAAATTCGTCCATGGAATTCTGTTGTCATGCAATTTTCCTGTTCTGGGACCCTTTCCATTCAGCTGGCTTTAAGATTTTTGTGCGTTTCCTGATGCTACGCTGAGGCATGCCCACCATCATCCTGAGCAGCACCATCAATGCACCGATCGACGTGGTGTTCGATCTGAGTCGCAGCATTGATCTTCACATGATCGGTGCTGCGCACACCCGTGAAAGGGCCATCGCAGGCAGGACCAGTGGCCTGATCGGCCTGGGAGAGGATGTCACCTGGAAAGCCACCCATTTCGGCCTCCCTTTCACGCTGAGCACCCGCGTGACCCGTCTGGAGCGACCTTATTATTTTGTCAGTGAGCTGGTGAGTGGCCCTTTCAAGTCCCTGAAGCATGAGCACCGCTTTCGCATTCTGAAAAATGGCGAAACTGAGATGAAAGAGATTTTTGAGTTTAAACTTCCGCTGGGTTTCATGGGCAGCGCTGCAGAACGCGTGTTTCTGACCCGGTACTTCCAGCGTTTCCTGTCTTACCGCAACAATGCCATCTTGCAGTACGCAGAGACAGATGAATGGATGGACCTCTTGCACCCTCCCATCCATGCACCTGCAGAATGGCAATTTGGCTGAAGAAGAAACCTCCTGCAAAACAC
This sequence comes from Deinococcus cellulosilyticus NBRC 106333 = KACC 11606, assembly GCF_007990775.1. Lineage (NCBI taxonomy): Bacteria > Thermotogati > Deinococcota > Deinococci > Deinococcales > Deinococcaceae > Deinococcus > Deinococcus cellulosilyticus. Next base: position 92,752 of record NZ_BJXB01000013.1, read on the forward strand.
AGGAGGTTTTTAAAGAAGCTGATTGTTACTTCACGCCACCAAAGGCAGCAAACACACTGTTCTTGTGCAGGATCTCCACCTCACGGAAACCCACCTTGCGGAGCATGTCGATCTGGAACATCAGGGGTCTGGGCGTGTCCTCCTGGGCGATGTAATTGAAAACATGGTCCCGGTAGGCCTCATCCTTGAGCCCTGTGAGGTAATCTCCATACCGCTCCCACATCAGGCTCTGAACCGCAGGAATCGAATGCTCAATGAGGTCCGAAATCCAGAAGGACCCTCCAGGCCTCAGGGCATCAAAACACTGGCGGAAAACCTGCTCCCACTCTTCATCGGTGCGAAGGTGGTGGAAGACCGCTGCACCCATGATCACATCGACACGTTCCCTCCCAAGGTCAAGTTCCCGCACGTCTGCCTGAATGCAGGTGATCTGGCCCGAAGTCACTGCTCCAACACGCTCCCTTGCCCGGTCCAGCATGGGCTGGGAAAGGTCAATGAGGGTGCAATTGCAGTTGGGAACCACCTGCAAAAACTTAAGGGTGTAGTTTCCTGCCCCACACCCAATGTCCATCACATCTTTTGCATGGGGGGTCATGGTCCCTGCAGCACGGGTGATCAGGTCCATGTTGAGGGGAGCATCAATGGAACTGGCCTGTCCAGTGTCGAGGTTTGAGAAGCGCTCGACATCAGTGTCAAAACGGGCACGGATTTCTTCAACGGTGCTTTTGGGATTCATGGGATGTCCTTTCTGAACGGTCACATTCTTTTTTGAGACAGTCTGTCAGAGAGAAAAAGCTATGCTTGAAGCATGGAATTTGATCTGAAGGCGTTCTTGCTGCTGGGACTTGCGCTCGTGCTGCCCGTGGGGTTCATCTGGGTGGTCACCACCTTTTTTGCCACCCCGAAGCGTTTCAATGAGCACGACCAGCGGGCACTGCTGGAGAAACGCCGCAAAAAGAAAAAAGATGGCGAGCCCTGAGACTCGCCACCGCAGGTCAACAGCACCTGTTACGCGGAGACGGTCTCCTTCAGCAACTGTAGGACGGTCTGGGTGAATTCCTGGGTTCCAGCACTGCCTCCAAGGTCCTTTGTGGGGTTCTCGTTGAGGGCGCGCAGGATGGCTGCATCAATGCGGTCTGCAGCCTCAGGACGGTTCAGGCTGTAGCGAAGCATCAGGGCAGCACTGAGGATGGTGGCGGTGGGGTTGGCAATGCCCTGACCTGCAATGTCAGGCGCAGAGCCGTGAATGGGCTCGTAAAGACCCGCACCATCGCCCAGAGAGGCAGAGGGCATCAGGCCCAGAGAGCCGGGCAGCACCGCACCCAGGTCAGAGAGGATGTCTCCGAAGAGGTTTTCGGTGACGATCACGTCATAACGGCTGGGGTTGGTGACCAGCAGCATGGCGACACTGTCCACGTACTCGTGGTTCAGAGCGACATCGCTGTATTCTGATTCACGCACCCTGACCACTTCACGACGCCAGAATTCACTGACCTCGAGCACGTTGGCCTTGTCCACACTGGTGACCTTGTTGCGGCGACCCTGGGCGGCCTTGAAGGCCACCCGGGCAATGCGCTCGACTTCGTGCTTCTTGTAACGCATGGCGTTGAAGCCTTCCATCTCGTTGATCCAGCGTTCAGGATCGAAGTACACGCCCCCGAGCAGTTCACGAACCACCAGCACATCCACCCCACGGGCCAGTTCGGGCTTCAGGGGAGACAGGTGCTCCATGCCCTCGTAAACCTTGATGGGACGCAGGTTGGCATACACCCCAAGGGCTTTGCGCAGGGCCAACAGACCGGACTCAGGGCGCAAGTGACGGGGCAGGGTGTTCCAGTGGGAATCCTGGGCTCCACCAATGCTGCCAAGCAGCACTGCATCTGCATTCTTCACAGCTTCCTGGGTGGCAGCCGTGAAAGGCTCACCATAAGCATCGATGGACGCTCCACCGAATTTGTGCTCGTCGTATTCGAGGTCAGGGGCGACCACTTTCAAGACTTCAATGGCACTGGCGACGATCTCGGGGCCGATTCCGTCACCGGGCAGAACAACAATTTTGGGCATTTGCACCTCCTTTAAAACAGAGGGGCGCAATCAAAGCGCCCCGAAAAAATTCAGTTGAAGGTCTCTTTCATGTACTCAAGCCAGCCACCCGATTTCTGCACATCGAGGGCAAACTGGGGCACGGGCACGAAGGTCACGACCTGACCGGTGCGCTTGTTGGTGATCACACCCGCTTTGAGGTCCAGGTCGGCCTCGTCCCCATCCTGGAAAGCAGAAACAATGTTCTCGCATTCCAGTGCCAAAAAGCCGTTGTTGATGGCGTTGCGGTAGAAGATGCGGGCAAAGTTGGGGGCCAGCACAGCGGCCACACCTGCACCACGGATGGCCCACACGGCGTGCTCACGGCTGCTTCCGCAACCGAAGTCGGCTCCGGCCACGATGATGTCACCGGGCTGTACGCGCTTCACGAAGTCTTTGTCATAATCTTCCATCGCATACTTTGCCAGTTCGGACTCCACGTCGGTGGTCAGGTGGCGGGCAGGGATGATTTCGTCGGTGTTGATGTGGTCACGACCAAATACATGCACTTTCGGCATTGATAACTCCTTGAGAAAGCGGTCAGCTGTCAGCAATCAGCCGTCAGCTGAGAAGAACAACAAGCTCAAATCCAGCTCAGTCTGCAGCGGAACCCGCACCAATGAAGTCGCGGGGATCACTGATGTACCCATTCACCGCACTTGCAGCCACTGTTGCGGGGCTGGCAAGGTAAATCTGGGCGCTCGGGTCACCCATGCGGCCCACGAAGTTGCGGTTGGAGCTGGAGATGCACACGTCGTTCGGACCGAGCACCCCGGAGTGCATGCCAAGGCAGGCTCCGCAGGAGGGGTAAGACACGCTGGCTCCGGCGTCCACAAAGATTTCCATCAGGCCTTCCTGTGCAGCCTGTTTCCAGATGGCCTGGGTGGCGGGCACCACGATCATCTGCACCCCATCGGCCACTTTACGGCCTTTGAGAATGGCGGCGACTTCACGGAGGTCGGAGATGCGTCCGTTGGTGCAGCTTCCCACGTAAGCGTGGGTCACAGCAATTTTGTCGGTTCCGGCCACTTTGCCGTTGGAGGGGATGTGGGGGTAAGCCACAGTGGGCTCCAGAGCACCTGCATCGATTTCAATGACGACCTTGTATTTGGCGTCAGAATCGGACTGGTATTCGGTGTACTGGTCGGGGGTCACGCCACGGGCAGCGAGGTAAGCGCGGGTGGCGTCATCCACGGCCACGATGCCGGTCTTGCCGCCTGCTTCGATGGCCATGTTGGTGAGGGTGAAACGGCCTTCCATGTCCATGTTGTCGATGGTTTCGCCGACCCATTCCATCACCATGTAGTTTGCGCCGTCTGCGCCAATTTGCTTGATGACTTCAAGCACAAGGTCTTTGGGGGTCACACCGGGCTTGAATTGGCCGGTGACTTTGATCAGCATGGTTTCGGGCACCTTGAACCAGACTTTACCGGAGTAGATCGCTCCAGCAAGGTCGGTGGAACCCACGCCCGTGGCAAATGCGCCAAGGGCTCCTGCATTGCAGGTGTGGCTGTCCCCGGAGACCAGGGTGTCGCCGGGCTTCACGAGGCCAGTGTTTTCGAGGACCACGTGTGCGATGCCGCCACGGCCCACATCGAAGAAGTGCTTGATGCCCTTCTCGTGCACCCAGCTTTTCAGCTTCTGGTACATCTTGGCGGCCTTGATGTTCATGGCAGGCACAGAGTGGTCGGGCACCGCGACAATCTGGTCAGGGTTGAACACCTTGTCCATCCCGCGCTCTTCCAGCATGCGCAGGGCTGCGGGGGTGGTGATCTCGTGGCAGAGCACCCATGAGGTGTCGCACATGATGAGTTGCCCGGGAACCACACTCTCATTCCCACTTCGGGCGGCCAGAATCTTTTCTGCAATCGTCATACCCATCTTTTCGTTCCTCCTTCGTCCAACGAAAAGCCCCGAAACCTGTTGCAAGGGTTTCGGGGTGTATTGGCATAGGTCAATGTTCGCCAGTTTACCCCTGACGGTGTAGTAGCAGGTTGTAAACACTGTGACTGAACATTGCCCCCATCATAGTGTGAGGGGAACGCAAAAACAAGCGAGTGGGTGAATTTGCTTACACAACATGGGCTCTCGGCATTCTTTTACAACCGCACCGTCTGGTACTGCACCGGACGCCCGAAGTGGTGGAGCTTCCCGGTTTTTCGCATGGCACCCTGAAAAACCTTGATCTCTGGGGACTGGGGATCAAAACCGTCCAGACGCACGCAACAGATGCGGCCTGTGTTGTACCCTCCGGTGTCGATGAACAGGTGCTTGCCAAACATCACGGGCTCCAAGGTGGGGGTGTGACCGTGAATGCTCATGATCACCCCTTCTGGCAAGGGGAATGGGCCTTCATAGGGACGAATCCAAAGGGCCACATCTTCAGGGCTGTAATTGCCTCTGGCGTGTGGAGGGGCAGCGTGGGAGAGCAGCACACTTCCCTGCTGGGGGTAATCGGTGATGCCTTCTGGACCTGAGAACATGGCAATGCGCCCGAGTTGCAGGTATTCCAGCAGGTCTTCAGGGTAGTTTTCGATGGTGAACCGCTCATACTCACGAATCACGGTCTCCCCGCCTGCCTCACGCCAGTTGCGGAAGCTTTCGAAAGCCTGCTGGTACTCCCGCATGTTCTTGCTCTCAAGGTATTTCTGGTAATGCCTGTATGGCATGAGGGCCATTTCTTCGTGGTTGCCCCGGATCAGGGTGGCCCGACCTTGCTGGTGCAGTTCGGTCACGGCTTTCATGGCGGCCCGGTTCTGGGGGCCACGGTCAATCACATCGCCCAGGAAAACATAATGGGTGTCTTCGGGGTAATGCCTGAGGATCTGTTCCAGGATGTCGTATCTTCCGTGTAGGTCTCCAATGCAGACAATCATCGGCCTCATTCTGGCACATCAGGAGGGATTCTTCTGTGTGCAGCAGATGATGGTTCCTTCTGGATTGTGGCTGGGCAAATGCCATATTTTCGAGCAATCTGATTATTTTACCGATGGAGGCCAGGACGTTTGGCTGCACTTCAAGCGAATTGAACCCTTTCGATCAGGGTGCTCTAGGTGCATGAATATGCGCTTCCTTCTGGAAGCGTTTAAAATTCATGGGCGTTGAAACAGGTTGCCGCCTGTATGAGGGAGGAAAGCATGAAGGTTCTTACGGTTTGTCTTGGAAACATCTGTCGCTCTCCACTGGCCGAAGTGCTGGTCCGCAAAGCGTTTCAGGACGCTGGAATCGAAGCCACAGTGGACAGTGCTGGCACCGGAGACTGGCACCTCGGGGAATTGCCGGACCCCAGGGCCCGCAAGGTGGCTGCAGATCACGGCATCGCCCTGACCCACCCGGCCAGACAGCTTTCTGCACAGGACTTCTCCGATTTTGATCACATTCTGGTGATGGACGAGCAGAACCTGAGAACCGTCAAGAAACTGCAACCCACCACTTCAAAAGCCCGTGTGAAAATGATCCGGGATTTCGATCCTCTCGGCAAGGGTGCTGTGCCTGACCCATACTACGGCACCGATGAGGACTTCCAGGTGGTCTGGACCATGCTGGAACGGGCTGCAAATGGCTTCGCGGCCTCTGTGGCCGAGCAGCAGACCGTTCAGCTCTGAGAGCGGTCGGCTTTCAGCCATCAGCAAAACAAAAAAGTTTAGACAGGAAAGGACCAGATGTTGCTTCTGGCCTTTTCATTTTTTCAGCAACCCTGCGCTTTGTTTGGCTGAGCAAAGACATGACCCCGGACTTCTTTGCCCTCGGCTTTTCCCTTCACCCCAGAAAAGGCAGATCCTCCACAGTCTCATATCTGCCGTGGGGTTTCTTGACTGCCAGACGGAGAAATGTGGCGGTGAAGTCTGCCTCCCGGAAAAGGTCCGCAGCCTCTGCAAGCTGAACAGGTTTCGGGTCATACAGGAGGGTCATGTGCATCTGGTAGGCCTCTCCTTCAAACAGGTCTGTCTGAGGGGGATGCCCCACCGCCTGCAGGGTTTTCAGGTGGAGGTCTTTTGCACCCGGGGACACCACATCCCAGAACAGGACCCGTCTGCCAAAAGTGCGGGTGCCTGAGAGGTGCACCGAGAAAGGTTTCACCTCTGCACACATCTCTCGCACCCTCGGAAGCCACTCCAGATCGTCTGTGAGGCCTGCTTTAAACTTGATGGTGATGTGGGGCTCCATGTTGGGCCTCTTGTATTGAAGCTGATACTGCAGCACCTGTCCGTAAATGGGTTCAGGGGGAATCAGGGCCAGCACATAAGTGGTCATGGGATCTGCACATGTTCTGGTGCAGGAATCGCCCGGTACTGCACCCTTCTGGCATTGATTCCGGTGAGCACCTCGTACTCGATGGTGTTGGCGTGCGGTGCCAGATCGGTCGCGGTCACCTGATCGAAACCCATCACCTCGACGTAATCTCCGACCTGCGCTTTCAGGCCGGTGACATCCATCATGCACTGGTCCATGCAGATGCGCCCGATGATGTCGCGCCAGTCGCTGCCCAGCCTGGCTCTGGCATGCCCGGTGGCCGATCTGGGGTAACCATCTGCGTAACCAATTTGCAAGGTGGCGACCAGGGTTTCCCGCTGGGCTGTCCAGAGCTCACCATAAGACACTTTTTCTCCGGGGTGCATGGTGTGCAGGTAACCGATGCGGGCCATCAGGCGCATGACGGGCTTCAGCGGCACGCCTGCTTCAGGTCGGGTGGTGAATCCGTAAGCTGCAATTCCGGGGCGGATCAGGTTGAAGGCCGCCTCTGGGCCAAAAGCCTCGATGCCAGCGGAGTTGCTCATGTGGTAAATCAGGCCAGGCAGTCCTGCCTGTTCCAGACTTGCCCTGACTTCCCTGAAGAGTGCAAGCTGCTGTCTGGCGCTCTCCGGTTCGGGTGCATCCGCACTGGCAAAGTGAGAGAACACCCCCTCCACAATCACCCCCCGATGCTGTGCGGTCTGGGCGACGCGCACCACCTCTTCGGGCCGCATGCCCAGTCGGTTCATGCCCGTGTTCACCTTCAGGTGGATGCGGGACCCGGCAGGCAGGTACAGCAACTCTTCCAGGCTGCTGATGGTGAGCCTCACCCCCATGCGGGCCAGTTGTGCAGATTCATCCAGTGCAGAGGGGGTGAAGAGCACCACCGGTTTGCGGGTGAGGGGCAGGATTTCCAGGGCCTCTTCAGGTGCCGCCACCGCATAACCCCAGATCAGCTTCCAGTCGCTGGTGTGCTGTGCAACCAATGCAGCACTGTGGCCGTACGCATTGGCCTTGATGGGCAGCAACACATGGGAAGACCCTGCATGTCTGGCAAGGGCCTGCAGGTTGGCGTGCAGATGGGCAAGGTGAATTTCAGCAATGACCCGGGGTGTCATGTGCAACATGGTAGCGCATTCGGGCAAAAGGCGGGGGCAAGGTGAAAGCCTCAAGCCGTTCAAAACTCTGAACTCAGTTCAAAATTCCTGATGCATCCAAATCCACCAGACCTGCAGATCAGTCATCAGAAGCACACGTGAGGGAACCCCTCACCGAAACTGCACAGGCAGACCAGGGCCCCTGAAGATGTGGATCTCTCAGGCAGGTGAACTGTTGTCTCTGGAGGCAGCTTCAAAAGGAGAACACCATGAAAAAGTTTCTGACCGTTTCCACCACTTTTGCTCTGGCCCTTGGCATGACTGCATTTGCCGCCGACATGAACGCTTTTGTGCGCGTGGTTCACGCGGTTCCTGATGCTCCTGCAGTGGACGTGTATGTGGACGGCACCCGCACCGTCAGCAATGCTCCTTTCAAGGCCGTGACCCCCTATGGTGATGTTCCCGCAGGGAAGCACCGCGTGGTGATCACCGCTGCGGGCGACAAGAATGCCAAGGTCTTTGAAGGGGATGTGACCCTCAGGGCAGGCAAGTACTACACTGTGGCCGCCATCGGTTACCTGAAGACCCTGAAACCCAAGATCTTTGTGGCCAACAGCCTGAACATGGACAAGGAGAAGGCCCAGGTGAACGTCTTCCACCTCTCCCCCAACGGCCCCAGGGTGGACGCCATCGCTCCCGATTATGACAATGCCCGCATCGTGCCCAACCTGTCTTATGGCCGCATGTTCAAGGCCATGGTGAGCCCGATGGGTGTGAACCTCAACATCGTGCCGGCCATGAAAACCACCCCTGTGGTGAAAAACCTCAGTGGAATCAGCGTGAATGCAGGCAAGACCTACAGTGTGTTCGCTGTGGGTCTGGTGGGCGGCACAGGCACCCAGGCTTTTGACCTTGTGGCCACTGAGGACAAAGTGGTGATGGGCTCCATGTCTGGCAAGTGATCCAACAGCAATTCATCCGACGGTGCAAAAACCGTCCTACCTTCCTGGGTCAGGGGCACTCCCTGGCCCTGATCTGTATCGGGGTGTGCATGCATCGGTTTGTTTCGGGTTTCAGTGCAGCGGTGATTTTCAGTGTGCTTGGTCTGGCAGGCAGGGTGTGGGGGCAACTTCCCTATCCTCCACAGGTGATTTTTGACCGCATCACCCAGTTTCTGGGAACACCTGTCATGTTCAACCTGATCCACGACCTGCTCGGGGTCGGTCAGGGAGGCAAAATTGCAGCTTTTGTGGGGGTCCTGCTGATGTGGCTTGGTGGGCTTTCCCTGCTTGGGGTTCTCTCTCCCATCCTTGCTGCAACCGTGATTCTGCTGGTTCTGGTGCTCCTGGTTCCTTTCCCCTGGGCACTGGCCCATGCCCTGCTTTACTTGCTGGTCCGTCTGGCCTTGCAACCTGCAACCCGCAGCTTTGAGCAGGGGCGCAGGAAGGCCCTGACCACCCTGGGTGCCGGGTCTGCCCTGTTGACGCTGGGCGCGACAGGAGGCCTGTTCAAAAATGTCCTGCAGGGCACCGACCAGACCAGTGCCTCTGCATTCAAAGCAGGCTCTGCACTTCCAGAAGGGATTGTTTCGCAAGAGGACCTCTATTACGTCAGCAAGAATCTGGAAGGCTTTGACCCGGTGATCGAGGCGCAGGCCTGGACCCTCAAAGTGGGAGGTCTGGTGGAGCGCCCGACAAACTTCAGCCTTGATGACCTCAAACGCTTTCAACAGAGGGACCTGGAACTGACCCTGAATTGCATCTCCAATCCTGTGGGGGGTTTCCTGATCGGAAACGCCATCTGGACGGGCTTCACCGTGCGGGACCTCCTGAACCAGGTGGGCGTGAAGCAGGGAGCGAAATTCATCATCTGGAAAGCTGCAGATGGGTACGTCGAGTCGCTGCCCCTCGGGGAGGCCCATGAAGAGGACGTGCTGCTGGTCCACAGCATCAACGGTGAACCCCTGACCCCGAAACACGGGTTTCCCCTGAGGGTGCTGATTCCGGGCAGGTATGGCATGAAACAGCCCCGCTGGATCACCGAAATTGAACTGTCCAGAACCGACATTCCCTCCTACTGGAGCCAGAGGGGTTGGGACAAAGAAGCCCTGATCAAACCCTCCAGCCGTTTTGATTTTCCAGAAGAAGGAAAACCTGTCCCTGCCGGTCAGGAAATCCTGATGAAAGGGGTGGCTTTTGCAGGCAGGGTTCCCATCACGAAAGTTGAGGTGTCTGTGGATGGGGGCAAAAACTGGCAGGAGGCAAAACTTTCTGCCAGACGCTCCGTTCATGCCTGGACCCTGTGGTCCCTGCCCTGGACCCCAGAAACAGGCATCCATGAGGTGGTGGTGCGGGCCTACGCTGCCGGAAAACTGCAGACCGAGGCCACAGCCGACCCCCTTCCGGGTGGCTCCACCGGATGGCACCGCTTTCTGGTCAACGTCTCCTGAAGCCTCTGCCTGACAGAGAAACAGCCCAATCCAGGCGCTTTCCTGTCCAGTCATCTGAACTTGAGCTGAGCGTTTTAGAGCACTTCCTGTCATTTCTTAAGGTCCATGACGGGATTTGCACACGCAAAACCAGGGGCGTCAGGAATAGACTTGGGGATATGCAACGCCCCCTCAGCGTGATTTCCATGCTGCTCCTCTCCAACGGCCTGCCTGCCACATCTTCTGCTCCAAGTGTCTTCCAGGCCTTTTTGGAACTTCCCGAAAAAATGCTGGAAGCCCAGCCCGGGCTTCCCCGCGAACAGATCATCGGCAGCACCCAGCGCACAGAAAAGCGGGAGATGCCTTGGGGAGAAGCCAACATCGAAGTCCGCAAAAACGTCAACACCCAGTACCTCAGCGTCTTCGTGGTCCAGCCCGGGTCCAGCACCAGCTACACCCTGCGGGCTTTCAACTCCAGTGAAGGCAGAAGGGTGTTTCTGGTGCAAAAACAGCACTGTTACGTGCCGGGATGCGACACCACCATCCTGGTGGTCGAAAAGCAGGGCAAAGTCTGGAAGGACCGCACAGACAGCCTGCTCCCTGCCCTCACCTCAAGTGTTCTGGCGAAAGCCTACATGGAAACCACCGGAAAAACCGCCTCGGAAGGTGGCGAGGAACTCGATTACCACCTGCAGATGCCCGAGGAGGGAAATGCTGTGGAAGTCTGGAACCGTTATGACGAGCGGATGTTCTCTCTGAGCTGGACTGGGCAGAAATTCGTGATCAGAACGAAACAGTAGACCATTACCCATCCAAAAAGGCCTGAGCAAATGCTCAGGCCTTTTTCTGCTGTGCACATTTGACTCAGTGCCCTCTGGGGACCCCGATGTAAAACTCCTGGTCCATCACCTGCAGAATCTGGTATTTGGGGGTGAGGGCCAGGTGATCCAGCGAGTGGTTCACGAAGACCGTCCAGAGGACCCAGGCCCACAAAAACAGAAAAATGCCGTAGCGGTAGGGTTCATAGATGCGTGAAATCCAGTGTCTGAGGGGGTAGGTCAGGAGGCCCACCACCACCAGGTAAACCAGCAGGTCCAGCGCAAAAGGCAGCAGGTAAACGTTGAAGGTCTTGGAACTGATCATGCTGTAATGCTGAAAGGGCAGGGGAAAACCATAAAAGCTGACGGTGGTCTGTCCTCCTGCCAGGAAGGGCACTTCAAGACGCACCCGGGTTCGCATGGTCAGGTGTTCCAGCAGCAGCCATGCGATAGGGATGCTCCACATCCAGAAGCTTTTCAGGTAGGCCCTCATGATTCCAGAGTAGGAAACGAGACTTCAGGACAGATGGGATCTGCCTTCAGGCACTGTTTTTCACGGTCTCATCAAAATTCGCCGGTGAGGGCCTGACCGTCCCGGATGCGCAAAATGGTGTGGGCCAGTTCGGCCACTGCAGGATCATGGGTGATCAGCACCACTGTTTTGCCCTCGGTGGCGGGTTTCAAAAGCAGGTCCAGGATGCTCTTTCCTGTTCGGGTGTCGAGGTTTCCGGTGGGTTCATCCGCCAGAATCACCGAAGGGTTGGTGATGAGGGCACGGGCAATGGCGACCCGTTGCTGCTCTCCTCCAGAAAGCTGCGAAGGGTAGTGCGTCAGGCGGTGACCGAGCCCGAGTTGCTCCAGCAGGGCTTTTGAGCGTCTGGTCCGTTCTGCCCTGGGGACCCCCTGCAAGGTGAGCGGGAACTCAACATTCTCTGAAGCGTTCAGGATGCTGACCAGGTTGTAGTTCTGGAAGACAAACCCGAAATGCCGCAGGCGGTAGTCTGCAAGCTCGGCGTCACTGAGTTTCGAGATCTCGGTGCTGTCGTGCAGGATGCGGCCACTGCTCGGGCGGTCAAATCCGGCCAGCAGGTTGAGCAGGGTGCTTTTGCCGCTGCCCGATGGGCCAATGATGGCGGTCACCCGGCCTGCCTCGAAGTCAAAACTGACCCCACCGAGGGCCGTAACCTTGCTGTCTCCAGACGGATAGATCTTGCTGAGGTTCTCGACGCGAAGCATTCAGTTCCTCCCCAGGGCTTCGGTGATGACGATGCGGCCTGCACTGCGGGCCGGAAGCAGACCGGACAGGAGCCCCAGTGCGAAACTCACTGCAAAAGCCAGCAGGGTGAGCCTGGGCGTGAGGGCAGCAGCACTGATGTTGGCGAGGTTCTGGGTGTAGAGGTTGACCACCTGAATCCCCACAAAACCCAGCAGAATGCCGCCGATGCCCCCCATGAAGGCCAGCAGCAGGCTTTCGAGGAGCACCAGATTGCGAATGAAGCCCGGTTTGGCCCCGATGGCCCGCATGGTGCCGAATTCACGGGTGCGCTCGAAAACGCCCATCATCACGGTGTTGGCCACGGCAAGCCCGCCCACAATCAGGGCAATCAGGCTGATTCCGAAGCGCACGGCATCGCTGATGCTGACCGCACGGTCCAGCACCTTCAGGAAGTCCGACTGGGTCTGGGCCTCCACATCCAGCGTCTCAGAAATGGTTTTTGCGGTGCTGCGCGCTTTGGAGGGATCATTCAGTTTGATGGCAATGAAAGAAATCTGGTCCTCCACACCCATGGCTTTCTGCAAGGTGGATTTGGGCACGAAAATGAAGGAGTCGGTGAATCCACCTTCTTCCTGCAGGATGCCCACCACCTTGAAGAAACTGCGGCGGTTGAAACGCACGTCCTGCCCGAGCTTCAGTCCCGCATTCTCGGCGGCCTTGCTTCCCAGCACCGCAACGAGTTTGCCTTCATCTTCTGCACCCAGCAGTCTCCCCTCTTTGACTTTGACCCCGGGAGAGATGTCCAGCACGTTCTCTGCGGTCGGGTAACCGTAAATCAGGAAGGACTGGCGTGGGTCAAATCCTCCCCTGGCAGAGATCACCACCGGAATGATGCTGCGGATGCCCCATTCGTCCTTGCGGTCCTGCACTTTCTGCACCAGCGACTGGGGCAGGTCGGGGGTGCGGGGCAGACCCTCCTCAATTCCGTTGAGTGAAATCTGCACGTCCGGGCCAATGTTGCCCAGTTCCTGGGTGAACACCCTGCGGATGCCCTCCCCCAGGGAAAGGAAGATCACCATGCTGGCCACCGCCACAACAATGCCCAGAACGGTCAAGGTGGTTCTTACCGCCCGGCGGGTGAGGCCGCGCAGGGCCAGCTGGAAGAGGTCAGAGATCGGCATAGCTCTCATCCTAACAGCGCAGCGGTTTTTTCTTTAGGGGCCTAAGACCCAATACCAATGCCTCTTGATTGAAAGGTGGCCCGCAGTTCCCGGGCAAAATCCAGTGCATGGGGTCCGTCCCCGTGCACACAGAGGGTGTCTGCATGCAGTGGGATGGTTTTTCCGCTCAGGGTGGTGACCGATCCCGAGGCAATCTCCAGGGCCTGCCGGAGTGCGGCTTCGGTGGACTCATGCAGGGCACGGGGGTGACTTCTGGGGGTCAGGGTGCCATCGTCCTGATAGGTGCGGTCCAGAAAGGCCTCCTGGTGCACCTGCATGCCGATCTCTCTGGCCGCCTGGATGTGGGCACTGCCTGCCAGACCGTAAAAAATCACATCCTGATGCTGTTCCAGAATGCCGTGCACTGCAGCCCGCGCCAACTTCAGGTCTCTGGCCGTCTGGTTGTAGAGGGCACCATGCAGCTTGACATGGTGGAGGGGCAAATCCAGTGGGTTCAGGATGCCCAGCATCCCGGCCACCTGAAACGTCACGAGGTCATAGACCTCCTGAGGGGTGACCGGCTGTTCAAGCCGTCCAAAGTTTTCACGGTCCAGAAATCCAGGATGTGCGCCAATATGCACCCCGTGGTCCAGGCACAGCATGGCCGTTTCACGGATCAGGGATGGGTTTCCTGCATGAAATCCGCAGGCGATGTTGGCACTGGTGATCAGGGGCATCAATTCACGGTCAAAAGGGGCCTCTTCTCCAAGGTCGCAGTTCAGGTCCATGCTGAGACTTTACCCTGAGATGGGCCGAAAAGCACCTTCAGCGGTAGAACTGCAAGGTGCGAGCGAGGGTGTGAAGCTGTCTGTCCTGCTCAATCAGGGCCTTCTCTGCAGCCTCAAAATCCACTTCCGAGAATTGTATTTGCTGCCCGGGAAGCACCTGCCCCAGTTTCCACAGGTCGGCCTGAATGACCTGGTACACCCTGGGGTATCCTCCGGTGGTCTGGGCGTCACTGAGCAGGATGATGGGGTGTCCTCCGGCGGGAAGTTGTACGGTTCCGGCCATCACGGCCACACTGTACATTTCTGCTTTGCGCTGAAGCTGCACCTGTGGACCTTCCAGCCGAATGCCCATGCGGTCCGACTGGGCCGTGACCCTGAAAGGCTGCTGGAACGCATGGTGCTCTTCCCACTCAGGCCCTCTGAGCACGCGAATGGGCAGCAAAGCAGGCAGAGGGAAGGCAGGCACAACCACCCGTGTGTTCAGGTGTGGACTGGGTTGTTTCGCCTGCAAGGTCACTCCAGCATGGACGGGCGCTGGACCCAGGCCACTTCTGGTGTGCGTGCTGCGGCTTCCCAGAACTGCAGGAACATCCAGACCACCTGCAAAAGCCACATAAGTGCGGGCACCTGCGGGTGAATACACCACTTCCATCTGGTCGCCCTGATGCAGTTGGATTCTGCGCTGGCCCTTGAGGACCTTTCCATGCACCCGGACCTGTGCCCCTGTGCCTGCAACAGCAACCACGCCATCTTGCAGGGCCTCCAGAAGCAGGCCACCCAGCGTCACTTCCAGGGCTGCAGCATCTGGAGAATTGCCAAGCAGCAGGTTGGCAATGTGAAAACTGTAGAAGTCTGCTGCTCCCCCTGGGGTAATGCCGTGTTGCCGATACCCAGAGCGCCCAGTGTCCTGAATCAGGGTCTGCATGCCGGGTCTGACAATGTGAATCTGTAGGCCATTCATCTGAATCTGAGGCCCACTTTACCTGATTCTTTCGCTTCACAGCCCACAATGCACAGAAAAGCGTTTTTGCTACGACTGCCGTCACATGATGAAAACGAAAAAGGATCATAATAAGAAAAATGTGAAAACAGGAGGATGGAGATGAAATACCGTTCATGGATTGCACTTGGAGCCCTGGCCCTGGCCGCATGTTCCCCCCAGACCCCACCCCCACCCGCTGGAGAACTCATCAAAAAAGGCCAGCCTGGCACTGTCACTGCTGGCACCGATGGTGAATTGCAAATTGACAAAGACAAACTCGCCAAGGATGCCATCGTTTCCATTGTCAAAACCAACCCTGGGAATCCCCCCTCAGGGGTTTCGGGTGGGTTCACCGCCCTGCGCATCAAAGTGGGCAGTGTTGCCACCCGACCTGCCATCAACAAACAGGAAGTCAACCTGCCAGAACTTCCCGGGTGTGAAACAGGTTTTCGCATGAAAATCTCCTTCCCAGCAGAGACTGAAAATGCCAGTGACCTGCGCATGTACAACGTCACCAACGGCTGGACGGAATTGCACCCTTATTTTGTCAATCTTCAGCAGCATTACGTGATTGGCTGCATGGCAGACCTGAATCCCCTGCTTGAACAGGGAGAAGTGAACCAGACCTACACCCTGGGCATTCCCAGCACCTTCAAGATGGCAGGCGGGACCTCTGAAGACTTTGCCAAGAGCAACAATGAGATCTTCCCTGTATCCAGAACAGCTTTCCGCATCAATTATGTGGG
This sequence comes from Deinococcus cellulosilyticus NBRC 106333 = KACC 11606, assembly GCF_007990775.1. Lineage (NCBI taxonomy): Bacteria > Thermotogati > Deinococcota > Deinococci > Deinococcales > Deinococcaceae > Deinococcus > Deinococcus cellulosilyticus. The sequence goes on from NZ_BJXB01000013.1 coordinate 108,302, forward strand.
AGCCCTGCCTCCTGCAGGCACCACCCAGAAAAATTTCGTGATCACTGGACCTTCCGGCTGGAACGACAACAAGACCTTTGTCAACAGTTTCAATCCCAGAACCAACCGTTCCATGACTTTCAATGTGGACACGCCCCCCGTCACAGGCACCTATCAGTACACCTACAATGATGGGATCAAGGAGCACTCAGGACAGTTCCAGATCAACAGTGAGCAGGTTCTTGCCCGTCCTTCTGGAATCAATGTCACCCCATCCAACCAGGCCGGAACCCTGACCGTTGACTGGACTCCACCTGCAGGAGCGGCCCTGAACATGCAGCAAGTCACGGTTTCCCTCTTGAGTGACAACTCCACCAGCACCCTGGGATCAGCAGTGGGGAACCACCCGGTCAATGTCCAGGTGAACAATTTTGATGCTCAGAAAACCTATGCAGTGTGTGTGTTTGCTTTCAGCAATGATCCAGTGACCACACCTTTCCCGAATCAGGTGAATGAGTCTCGCTTCTGCACCACATATCCCCCGATCAACAGGTGATTTGCTGCACAAGTAACACCTTTGTTACAACTGGGCTTTTATAACGCAACCTCAACCTCCTGTAAGTGATGACAGGAGGTTTTTTTTGCATTCTGGTGTCAAAATGGAGAGATGGAGGGCGTGGATCAGATGATTCAACTTGCAGAACAAAAAGACCAGACCACGCCCACAGAGTGGCTGGATGCAGCGCTGGAACTGGGTCGACAGGCCATTGCCAGTGGAGTGACTGAAGACAGCATCCGTTTCGCGCAATTGGCCGCAGACCACGCCCGACACCACCACCTCCATGAACATCTGGTGGTGGCCCTCGACAACCTGGGAAACCTGCTTTTCTACCATGACCAGCCCTACGATGCCCTCAGTGTGCTAAGTGAGGCTGCCCTCTTGCTGGAATCCAGCGCTTTGATGTCAGAAAAAGCCAGAAACAGCAACCTGCAGGGTGCGGTTTACATGATTCTGGGCAGTCCTGAAAATGCTTACCGGCATTTCACAAATGCCTTGAGCCTGTCCAGGAACACGGGCGATGCCCTGATGGAAGCCAAAGTGCTCAACAACATGGCCCTGCTGCTGGGCCAGCAGGAAAAACTGTCAGATGCCCTCGACATTCTGGCCCAGATTCAGAGCCTTTACCGAAAGCTGGGCAACAGCAATGAGCTCTGCAAGACGATCCTCAACAAAACAGAATTGAAACTGAAGTTGCCTGCATCCGCAGGGTTGTATCTGGAAATTGAACAGGACCTGCAAGAAGCTGAAGGGTTGCTGGGCCATCAGGACAATGCATTTCTGCGCATCATGTTGCTGCAGTGTCAGGCAACGCTGCACTGTCGACGCCATGACCTTCCTGAAGCGCGCAGTGCTGCCCAGAGAGCCCTGGAGCTGTCAGAAACCCACCAGATCGATGATTTGAGGGCACACACCCATGTGATCCTTGGCGAAATCCTCAGTGAGGCTGGAGCACCTGAAGAAGCTGTAGAACATCTGCTTTCCTCCATGGAATTTTTCCGGGCACTGGATTATCAGGACAGCAGGGTGCCTCCCCTGAAATTGCTGGTGAAGATCCTCAAGCAACTCGGGCGGTTTGAAGAAGCCTTGCAGTACCATGAAGAGCTCTACCACCTGGACCTGGAGATCCGCAGTGAGGCCGCCAGCAAACAGCTTGAACTGATGGCCTTCCAGCGCAAACTGGAACAGTCCCAGCATGAGGCGGAGCTGGAGCGCATCCGCAATGAGGAACTGGAGATGCTGGTGCAGGAACGCACAGCAGAACTGGAATCGGCCTATCTGGAGATGCTGGAACGTCTGGCGGTTGCAGCAGAGTTCCGGGATTCAGACACCGGGGAGCACACGGTCCGGGTGGGCGAAAGGGCAGCAGAAGTGGCCCGCGAACTGGGCATGCCCGAAGAGAAAGTCCGCATTCTCCGTCTGGCCGCCCGACTGCACGATGTGGGCAAAATCGCCATCTCCGACACGATCCTCCACAAACCGGGCAAGCTCACCGAGGACGAGTACCTGACCATGAAAGCCCACACCCTTGCCGGGGCACGCATGCTCTCGGAAGCACGTTCGGAACTCATCCGCATGGCAGAACAGATTGCCCTGACCCACCACGAAAAATGGGATGGGACAGGCTACCCGCACGGCCTGCAGGGAGAAGCCATTCCTCTGGAGGGCCGCATTGTTGCAGTGGTGGACGTTCTGGACGCCCTCACCAGCACCAGACCCTACAAGAGGGCCTGGACCTTGCAAGAAGCCCTGCACGAAATTGAAATTCAGGCAGGGCAGCATTTCGATCCACAGGTGGTTCAGGCCTTGCTCAAGATTTACCGTCGTGAACAGGACGCTGAAGGCTGAACAGGCAGTGCACTCAGGGCCTTCCCACAGTTGGGGCCGTCCAGCGGGTGTTGTTCAGGTCTCCTGTGGGCACCACAGGAGCAAACACATCCCAGGTGCTGAAATTCGGTACAGGGATGCCTGAAACGGGCTGTTTCAGACGAAAATCTCCAGCGGCAGCATTGAAGAATTCGGGCTTCAGGGTGTTGAAGTGGTTGTCTTTGAGGAGTTGCTGCAGGTTGCAGGTGGGATTGCCCTGCTGACAGCCCTGGTCCTCGCCTTCAATGCCCACCGGGATGTCCGGGCGCTCAAACCAGAACACATTGCCCCGGATCTGCAGGCCTGCATCCACATGGGCTGGATTGGGTGCCCGGTTCTGGGTGGGAGAGGAAAAAGGCCCAGGAATGGTCAGAAACTGGAAATACTCTCCCGTTTTGAAGTCTGGGGGGTTCACGATCAGGTTGTTGTAGATCAGCACGTTCTTGCTGGGAATCCGAACGTAATCATCGGTGTTCAGGGTGTTGCCCCATCCGCCCTGCTGGGAGTAGGTGGTGCACTTGCTGCGGTCATCGCCAGGATCACAACTTCTGCCGCCGAACAGAACCTCAATGGTGTGCGAGCGCCCCCCCACCCGGTACAGGGTGTTGTTGGCCAGCAGGATGTTGTACCCCCCATTGACCCCCAGACCTGCTCCCCACACGTCATGGATGAAATTGTTCACCACCTTGATGTCGTAGGCCTCGTAATGCAACCAGGGACTGACCATGTACTGGTAGCCTGCACCCTGCCCTGCAGTGTATCCCCCTTCTTCGCAGTCAAAAATTTCATTGTCCCGGACCACAATGTAGGCACTGCCTCCCTTGGCATAACTGCACCAGCTCTGGGTGTCGTGGATGCGGTTTCCGATCAGGTGGGCATGCTGCACGGCCACAAAATCGATGGCGTTGTCCTGCGCTCCATGAAAGTCGCTGTTTTCCAGGTAGATGTGTTCGCTCTGGTTGGCTTTGAAGGTCTCAAAGGCCTGCGCCTCCTGGTCTGAACTGCGTTTCTTCCAGCGTCCACCGTCCATTTCCACATTGCGGACCAGCACATGTGAGCACTTCTCGCAGTGGAACACGTCTCCTGCTGGACTGGGTCGCATGGTGAGGTTCAGGAGGTAGAAGTACCGGGTGTCAAAGACGTTCAGGTCTCCAGCCAGGATGGTTTTGTCCCTGCCTGCTCCAGAAATGATGATTGGGGCTTCACGGGTTCCCCAGACGCTCTCCAGGTATTCAGGCAAGGCAATTTCTGGATAAATCCCGGCCTGCAAGTGCAGGTGATATCCGGTGTCCAGTGGGGTGTTTCTGGGAATCCGCCGCCAGGCTTCTGCCAGGGTTTTCAGGGGAGCATTCTGGGCTCCAGAATTCGCATCGTTCCCTGCCTTGAAGTCAATCCAGACGTCTTTCACCCGGGTTTTTCCCATTTCGTAGGGTGTTCCGGGTTGCTGTGCCAGTGCAGATGTGGCCAGCAGCATTGCGCCTGCCGTGATGGTCCAGAGCCTGTTTCCCATTCTGACCCCCAGTTCTTATCCAGTGTGACTGTTATTGCATCACAAAAGCCTTGCAGGGATCACAAAAGCAGGTGGGCGCGAAGTCGCTGGAGGTAAATGTCGTTTGAGAAAGCCATCAGCTCTCAGCGGTCAGCATACGACACATCTTCGCTTTCACTTCAGCCAGACAAACAGATGTTTGATCCTACAGCACAGAAAAACCCAGCCAATCCCTGGCCTGCTGCTGAAGCATCGAGGCTTTTTTCTGACGGCTGACGGCTGAAAGCTGATCGCTCCACACCAGCTGCATGCCATGACTTTGCACTTCCCCTGATCACAGACAGCCCTTGCACAATGTGGCCCTTCAAAGCCATGTACACTGGGTCCGTGAAGTTCAGCGAAGGGATTGAATGGGCCATTCATTGTGTGGCGGTGCTTGCCGGTCTGCCTGAGGGGGCGACCTTGAGCAATGCTGCCCTGGCCGAGTACCACGGCATCTCCGAGAGTTATCTGGTCAAGCACCTGAAGGTGCTGGCCCGGGTGGGAATCCTGGACTCGGTGCCGGGTCCGCGTGGAGGGTTTCGCCTGGAGCGCAGTGCAGACCGGATCACCCTGTATGACATTGTGGAAGCCATCGAGGGCAAAGAGCCCATGTTCCAGTGCGAGGAGATCCGTGGGCGCTTTCCGGGATGCCCACAGCAGAATTTTGCCCGTCCATGCGAGATTCATGCCGCCATGCTGAAAGCCGAAATGGAGTGGCGCAAATCCCTGCAGGGGGTCACCATCCGGGACATTCAGCAGCAGGTCCGTGTCTCCGAGGAGCAACGTCAGTTGCGTGAAGCCTGGTTGCAGAAACACGTGCGTTTGCCGGTCCGCTGAAGCCAGAACAATGCATCCAGAAACAAAAAAGAGGCACCCGCAAGTGCCTTTCTTGATGGATGTTCTTGATGGATCGGGTTTCAGGCTTCCTGGGGCAGGGCCGGAAGCATGTTGGTGGCTTTGGCAATGCGGTTCCAGCCATTGATGGTCACGGTGATCATGGTCAGTTCCATGATCTGCTGTGGGGTGTAGTGGCGGGCCACTTCCTGGTAGGTCTCTTCACTCAGGCCATGCTGGTGCACCAGGGTGAGTTCCACTGCCATTTTGAGGGCCGCTTTTTCTTCTGGGCTGAAGTGGGGCACTTCCTCGAAGACAGAGAGCAGGTAAATGCGCTCGGGCGTCTCGCCATACTTCACGGCGTCACGGGTGTGCATGTCAATGCAGTAGGAGCAGCCATTGATCATGGACACGCGGATTTTGATGAGTTCCCGCAGTCGGGCGCTGATGGAGGTGCTCCGGATGAAGTTTTCCATCTGCAGCATGGTGGCGTAGGCTTCGGGGTGGGTCTGGTGGGGGCTGATGCGGGTGTTCATACGTCCTCCTGATCTGCATGATCTCCTCATGCCTAAATCAAGGATAACAGATATCCAGGATATTTTTAGTCCTTGATTTGGCCTATTGAAAAACCGCCTGGTCTTTCCAGGCGGCAGCATCTTCAGGTCTTAGCGGGCCAGTTTTTCCAGATGGGTGCGGCGAAAATGGGCCACCTTGGGCGCAATCACCGCACGGCAGTAACCCTGACCGGGATTGTTCAGGTAAAAATTCTGGTGGTAATCCTCCGCCCTGTAGAAGACCTCCAGAGGCTTCACCTCGGTCACGATGGGCCGATCATAGATGCCCAGCGCATCGATGTGACGGATGACCTCTGCAGCCACCTCTTTCTGGTCCTCATTGTGGAACAGGATGATGGAGCGGTACTGGGTTCCCACATCGGCCCCCTGACGGTTCAGGGTGGTGGGATCATGGATGCTGAAAAACACCTCCAGCAGCTCTCTATAGGTCACTTCAGAAGGATCATAGGTGATGTTGACGACCTCTGCGTGCCCGGTCACACCGGCACACACCTGCTGGTAAGTGGGGTCCTCGGTGAATCCTGCGCTGTAGCCGGATTCCACGTGCAGCACTCCTCTGATCTGCTGAAAGACTGCCTCCAGACACCAGAAACAACCACCACCCAGTGTGGCGTAATGCATGGGTTGCAACATCTGAGCCCTCCCTTTGGCGCACATGCGAGACCTCCCCGCAGGCAGGTTCAAAGGCCATTGTACGCTCTTTGCACGCCGGAAATGTGGGATTTGTGGTCCTCTGTCAAAACGGGGAAACGGGGCTGAAAGGCGGAGTTTGCAACAAAAAGTTCTCAGTGGTCAGCAAAATTGCAGCTTTCAATCAGGCTGCATGCGTATCATGGGCAACATGGATTACCCCGAAGAATACTTCTCCTGCGCCCTCTGCCCCAGACTGAAAGCCTGGAGAGAACAGGTGGCACAGGAAAAGCGCAAAGCCTACCGGGATGAGGATTACTGGGGAAGGCCCGTCCCGGGCTTCGGTGACGATCAGGCCCGGATTGTGATGGTGGGCCTCGCCCCGAGTGCCCACGGGGCCAACCGCACCGGGCGGATGTTCACCGGAGATGCCAGCGGAAACTTCCTCTACCCTGCCCTGTTTCGTGCCAGACTGAGCAACCAGCCCATTGCAAAGCACAAAAACGATGGACTCGAACTCCGTGGTGTTTTCATCTCTGCCTCTGCTCGCTGCGCCCCACCGGACAACAAACCCACCCCTGAAGAACTCCGCAACTGCCAGAAGTGGCTGAAACTCGACCTTGAACGCCTGAAGCAGCGCAAGGTGACTTTCGCCATCGGAGCCATCGGGCATGAATATTTCCTCCGGGCGATGGGATGGAAACCCTCGCAGTACACCTTCAAACACGGAGCAGAACACCTGCTGCCCGATGGAACATGGCTCATTGACTCCTATCATGTGAGCCAGCAAAACACAGCAACAGGCAGGCTGACAGCAGTAATGTTTGATCAGGTGCTCGAAAGGGCAAAGGAAATGGCGGGAATCCAAAGTCAAGCTGACATCAACTAAGGAAAATCCCTGATCCCATTTGTCAGCTTCCAGAAACAAAGAAGGACTAGACTCTTGAATAAGGAGTCAACATGGATCTTGCTGCCAGCCTGGACCATTTCGCCAAACAGATTCCCTCCCGGATCAGCCACATTCAGGGGGAAGAGGCCACCAAACATGCCCTGATCCTGCCTTTTCTGGGCATTCTGGGGTACGACGTCTACAACCCTACGGAAGTCAGACCTGAGTACGCAGCAGATTTTTCTGCCCGGAAACGTGGACAGTTCGAGAAGGTGGATTACGCCATCATTGTGGATGGCGAAGTCTCCATGCTGATTGAGGCCAAAGCCCACAACCAGAAAACCGAGATCTACAGTGGTCAACTGGCCCGCTATTTCAATTCGACACCCACCGCCAGGGTGGCGATTGTCACCAATGGGATCGAGTACCGGTTTTTCACCGACCTCAAAGACCGCAACATCATGGACAGTGAGGCCTTCATGGTCTTCAATGTGCTGGACCATGACAGCAGCGACCTTGAACTCCTGCAGCGGTTCACCCGATCCCAGTACCAGCCTTCCTCGATCAGCAGTCTGGCCGAAGAGGTGATGTGCCTGCAAAACATCACCACCTACATCTACAACCAGTTGCAGAACCCCTCGGAGAATTTTGTGCGCTTTGTGGTGGAGGAACTCAACCTGCGCCAGCGCATCACCTCCCGGGTGGTGGAGCGTTACCTGCCCATCCTCAGAACCGCCATCCATAACGCACTGGGCGAAATTCAGGGAAACACAGCGGGAACTGGACCTGTCCCTCCTCCAGCGACGAAACCTACTCCTCCTGCACTGACACGCAAATCCCGCACAGAACCTGCCCCAGCTCCACTGCCCGACCTGTTGGAAGATGAAAAGGCTGTTCTGGAAAGCCTCAAAGAGATTCTGGACTGCAACATCACCTGCCACAAAGAGGAAGACACGGTAATCATTCCAGCAGCCAGTGGCCAGGGCTGGGCTTTGCGTTTCAACACCGTCCATGCCAAACCCCACCTGATTTTCAATCTGGACCCAGAAGTGGCAAGGGTTGTTGCAGGACATGTGTTCTTCTTCAGTCATCCGCTGGGAACCAAGGCGAATTTTGCATCTCTGGGGGACCTCTATGGGATGCGCGAAATCATTGCACATGCCTACAGAGGAACCTGACGGTGTCTGCAACTGAATAAACATCAACCCACCTCAAAACCCCATCTGAAGTAAAGTGCTTGTTAACCCAGGTGCCCACCTTGTGGGATTCCTTTTTCGCCCTTTGCTCTTTTTTTAGAGGTGAGTTGTGTACGAAAAATTTGATGTGGTGGTTCACCCCGTGTCCGAACTGCGGGGTGAGTTGACCGCGCAACCCAGCAAGAATTACACCACCCGTTACCTGATTGCGGCGGCCCTCTCTGGCACAGAAACCCTGGTTCGGGGGGTGGCCACCAGTGAGGACAGCCATGCCCTGCAGGAATGCCTGCAAACCTGGGGGGCCGAGCTCATTCCCGAAGGAAGAGACATGCGGGTCAGGGGTTTTGGGAACCGTCCTCTGGACCAGCAGACCCTCAACCCACACAACGCGGGGGCAGTGGCCCGGTTTTTGATGGCCCTCGCTGGACTGACCAGCTACACGAAGTTCATCACGGATTACCCTGAAAGCCTGGGGAAAAGGCCCCACGGGGACCTGCTGAAAGCCCTGGAGTCTCTGGGAGCCCGCACCACGTCCCTGGACGGCAAGATGCCCATCGAGATCTGGGGCAACCTGCAAGGGGGCAAGGTGTCCGTGAATGCCAGTCTGTCCAGCCAGTACACTTCGGGCCTGATGTTCCTGGCTCCCCTGCTGCCTGATGGGCTGGAGATCACCCTGCTCGGGGACATCAAGAGCCCCGGTCCCCTCAAGCAGACCATTGAGACGCTGAGGGTTTTCGGGGTGGAGGTGTCCCACAGCGAGGACCTCCGCACCATCACCATTGCGGGTGGGCAGCGTTACCATGCACCAGAAGTGACCGTGCCCGGAGATTACCCTGGAAGCAGTGCCCTGCTGAGTGCTGCGGCAGTGATGCCCGGAGAGGTGGTCATCCACAACCTGCATGAGCATGACCTGCAAGGGGAACGCCTGAGCATCGATGTGCTGAAAAGCATGGGCGCAGACATCACCCGTGAAGGCAGCACCGTGACCGTGCGCGGAGGCAAGCCCCTGAAAGCCGTGGTGACCGATGGGGACTTCTTCACGGACGCCGTGCAGGCCCTGAGTGCTGCTGCCGCCAGTGCGGAAGGCCAGACCACCTGGGAGAATGTGTACACCCTGCGCCTCAAGGAATGTGACCGCATCAGCGACACCCGCGCAGAACTGCAGAAACTCGGTCTCTCTGCCAGCGAGACCGAAGACAGCCTGAGCATCACCGGCAAAGAAACCCTGGAAGGAGGCATCACTGTGGACGGTCACGGGGACCACCGCATGATCATGATGCTCACCATTCTGGGTCTGCGGGCCAAACAGCCCATCACCATCACCGGAGCGCACCACATCCGCAAAAGCTACCCGGACTTCTTTGACCACATGACCAGACTCGGGGCGAAATTCGACTTCATCGAGAGGTGAACCCATCAAGAAAAGCCTGGAGGTGGGCCTCCAGGCTTTTTGCTGTTTCAGAGGGAGATCTTTTTTCTCTGCATCCTCCTAATATTTGAACAAAATGGCATGCTCCATGCCTGCTTTGCGCAGGTTTTCCAGCCACAGGCCTCTGTTTTCACCGTTTTGCATTTCGGTGAGGTCATCAAGGGGGCACAGCACCTGTTCGTCTTTTGAGAACTGCACGCTGGCTCCAGGTCGGGCCTCCACTTTCCATCCCAGGTCATACAGGCCTACAGCGAACAGGAAACGCACCACCATCCAGGGGTAACCGTCCCCCTGGGGGTCACTGGGGTGACGCATGCTTTCAAAGAGCCGGAAGCGCCGGGTGTCATCCAGCAGTTGCAGGGTGATGTTCTCCAGGGTCTGCCCGACAAACAGGTGGCGGTGCTTTGCGCTGGCTTCTCTCCAGAAAGGCATCCAGACCTGTTCACCCACGGTGTCCCAGTCAATGTTCTGCAACTTGCTGAAGGCTTCCTGTCCACCCAGGAATTTCAGCAGGTTGAGTTCCTGCTGGGCGGGATCACGGAGCAGGTTCAGGGCAAACTGTTCAGAGGGAGGCTCAGGGGTGGGGTCCAGTTTGCCCAGGGCCTCAATGCGTTTGTGCATGCTGGGGTGGGTCTGCAGGGCGTGTTCTTCTTCGTTGCTCTGCTCGTAGTGGTTTTTCCAGAAGTCCTGGATTCTGGGGACCTCAAGGTAGCTGTAATAACCGCCCATGATGGGAGGTTTGTAACCAGAATTCAGGATGGGGACCACTTCACTGCTCCAGTAGTGGTCAAAGCTTCCCCCAAGATGCCCGACCTTCTGCAGGGCAGCCGTCATGGCCGCAGCACTGGTGTGGCTTGCAGCAAAACGGTCCGCCTGGTACTCCTGGGCCCTGGAGATGCCGTGGGTCAGTTTCAGGTACATGTTGCCGTAGGCAATGAAGATCTTGCCAATGAAGTTGTCGGACATGTTCTGCACGGTGCGAAAGAGCGCTGAACGGGTCTGGTAGATGAAGGCCCCGAGTCGGGTGTCTCCTCCATGATAGTGGCCGTACTCATGGGCAAGCACCGCTTTGAATTCCTGCTCGGTCAGCATGTGCATCAGGGGAAGTCCCACCGCCATGCGCCGTTTCCTGAAAAGGCCCAGAAATCCCAGGTTCTCCTGCACCCAGGCATTGTTTTCAAAAATCAGGTACACCTCATCGGGCATCTTCTGGCCGGTTTTTGCGCTGAGGTCCTGCAACATCCGTTTGAGGGGCAGATGTTCATTCAGGTTGAGTTTAAGACCGGGGGCCTGAAACCGTTCAAATCGGGGCAGGATGCTCCAGATGATGATCGCACCACCAATGAAAGACAGAATGTAAATTTTGATGAGTCCAATGTTGAAACTGTGGCTCCACAGGGTGAGAAACACCGGCAAGAGCAACAAAAAGAGTCCAATTCCCAGAGCAAGCGCATAAAAACCAATCATCAGCATGAGTGCCAGCAAGGCACGGGACATCAGGGGGCGATTCATATGCCCTGATTATAATTCTCTGGCCTGCTTTGCCCATGAGCCAGATGTCACATCGAAATCAAAACGGTCTAAATCCATCAGCGTATGTTTAAACATCCAGAACACCGGGAAGAGAAACGAAGGGGTGAGAAAACCACAGGAAACCTGAAAATCGCAGCAAGGTTCACAGATCAACTCCATGCAGGATCATGGATGTGAAACTGCAGCGAGAGGCTTGATGGTCTGTGAATGCTCCATTTCCCCTAAGCTGAAGGCATGGAACTCACAGGCAAAAAAATCGTTGTGACAGGGGCAGCGTCCGGAATTGGACGTGCTCTGCTGACCTTGCTGTGCGAACAAGACGTGCAGGTGGTCGCTGTGGATCTGACTGCTGTACAGCCCACTGATTTCCCTGCTCCCCACAAAATTCTTCCTCTGGTCATAGACCTTGCCGGGAAGGGCACAACAGAGCACATCCTGCAGCAGGCTGTAGAACGGATGGGTCGGGTGGATGTGTTTTTTGCCAATGCAGGCTTTGCCTACTACGAGACCCTGGAAAATCCAGACCAGGACCATTTGGAGCGGATTTTTCAGGTGAATGTGTACGCGGCCATTGATGCTGCGCTGGGCATGCAGGCCCTGAACCGCCAGAAGCCTTACCGGGTGGTGATCACCTCATCAGCAATGGCGTACATTCCACTTCCGAAGTATGCCCTGTATTCGGCCACCAAAGCCGCCCTGCATGCTTTTGCAGACAGTTACCGCTGGCAGCTCTCTGATCCCAGATCGCTGGTGCTGGTCTACCCCATTGCGACCCAGACAGGCTTTTTTGGCAAAGCCAGTGCTCGAACACCCCTTCCCTACCCAAGCCAGACCCCAGAAGAGGTGGCAAGGGCCATCCTGAAGGGCATTGAACGCAACGAAACCTCCATTTTTCCCTCTGAGGTCTTCTGGCTGGGTCTGAAGCTGAAAGCGGTCCTGCCTTTTTTGCACCGTTTCATCCAGTGGAGAGAACAGGTGCGCAGGTAAGGGGGTCAGGCCATAAAGGCTTTGCTGGTGGTCAGTGGTGCATCCACATCCACACCTGCATTCCACAGGTCTTTGAGCCAGTGGGCAGGCAGCAACTGGCCTGAGCGCATGTTCCAGACGTCTTCAAAGACCCTCAGGGAACAGTCCTGCTTCTGGCACACCACCGGGTCTCCCGGAAGCGTCTGAACCGTCCAGCCCTGGCGGTGGAGGGCCAGCAGCACCTGAACCCTCAGGTTGTGCCAGGCCTGTTCATCTTCGGGTTCATTCCAGGGTTGCAATTTGTGCAGAAGCTGGTGTTTCACCCCGTACTGGTCCAGCCGTCCAGCCAGCGTTCGGAGGGTGAGGTCCCAGAAGGCACCCTGGTACAGGGAAAGCTGCTCCTGCCAGATCTTCACCCAGACTTTTTCTCCCACTTCGGTCCACAAGATGGCCTGGAACCGGGACGCATCTTCACCACCGAAATGCTGCAGCACCAGGGTTTCCAGAACCTCCGGGTGTTCAAGCAGGGTGAGGGCTGCCGGGGTGAGGTCCTTCAGGTGGGTTGGGGGTAAATTCCTGAGGGCTTCTGCCCGGCACACAAAACTGGGGTGGGTGTCATAGGGGTCTTCTGGTTCTTCTGAGAGATCCTGCAGGTGATGTTGAAGGCCAGAACCCTGCAGGTAATGCTGATAGCCCTGCAAGATGGGCGGCTGGTAACCCAGATTCAGCACAGGAATCACCTCGATCTGCCAGTAGGCCTCGAAGGTGGCCCCGAGGTCATGCACTTTTTTCAGGGCCTGCACCATGATTTCCGGGCTGGTCAGCTGGGCAGCAATGCGGTCTGCAGCGTACTCCTGTCTTCTGGACATGCGCTGGGTCATCTGCAGAAAGAGCCTCCCGTACCACAGAAAAGGCCTGTGCAACATGGGAGTGTGGCCTTCATTCTGGGCATGCAGGATGCGCAAAATGGCATGCCGTGCCCCATGAACCAGGTGGACCATGCGGGTGTCTCCGGCGTGGTAATGACCAAATTCGTGGGCCAGCACAGCCCGGAATTCCTCCACAGTCAGCTGTTGCATCAGGGACAGGCCCAGACCCATCCTGCGTTTTCCCTGAAATCCCAGGAAGGTGCTTTCCTGCACCCAGGCATTGTTGTCCAGCATCAGGTACACCTCGTCTGGCAGGGGTTGATGGGTCTGTTCAGCGATCTCTGACAGCAAGGCCTGGAGCCTCGGGTGATCTCTCAGGTGCAACTGTGGCCCTGGAGGCTGAAAGGGCCGGTGTCTGGGAAAGGTGATCCACAGGAGCAGCATTCCAGACCCCATCTGCAACACCTGAACAGGAGTGAGCGTGGAGGTGGAGATCCATTCCACCACAGGCACCACCACCAGCAGCAGGGCTCCACACCACGCCAGGAGGTACACCCCGGCGACGAACACCAGGACCTGATGCAGGTATGGGCGGTGCCGCTGTGGAGACATGTTTTCATGATAGGCGTCCAAAAAAGGTTTTTTGTCTCTTTTCAGGTCTCTGGCTGTCAGACACCAGACCTCAACTTGTGTGCAAATGATGAACTTTTACTTAGTATAAAGTGATATCATTTCGATATAGGAGGAGTCATGGAAAGCAAAGAAATTCGTTTGATCAGTTTGCCCGGAGCCGTGATGTTTTTTGTCAATCTGGCGGTTTTTGCAGCAGGCCTTTACCTGTTCAGTCAGGAAGGCAATGGTCCCCTGTGGGGCACCTTGGTGGTGGTGGTGGGGTTCTTCCTGCTGTTCGGGAATTATCTGGTGCAGCCCAACCAGGCCGTGGTTGCCACCCTCTTTGGTCGCTATGTGGGCACCAATCGGGTGAACGGGTGGTACTGGACCAACCCCTTCACCTCCAGAAAGAGCATCTCCCTGCGGATCCGCAACTTCAACAGCGAGAAACTGAAGGTCAACGACCTGCACGGCAACCCCATTGAGATTGCTGCTGTGATCGTCTGGAGGGTGGTGGATTCTGCCAAGGCCAGCTTCGATGTGGAAAGCTACAAGGACTTTGTGGCCATCCAGAGCGAAACAGCGCTGCGCCACCTGGCCGCCCGTTACCCCTACGATGACCATGACACCAGTGGCCTGTCCCTGCGGGGCAATGCCGACGAGGTGGTGCAGACGCTGCGCGATGAGTTGCAGGCCCGCCTGACTGCCGCTGGCGTGGAGATCCTGGAAGCCCGCCTCTCCCACCTGGCTTACGCCCCTGAAATCGCCCATGCCATGCTTCAAAGACAGCAGGCCAGTGCCATTCTGGCGGCCCGTCAGATCATTGTGGAAGGTGCAGTGGGCATGGTGCAGATGGCCCTCACCAAACTTTCCGATGAGCACATTGTGGAGCTTGATGAGGAGCGCAAAGCCCAGATGGTCTCCAACCTGCTGGTCGTCCTCACCTCAGAACGCAGCACCCAGCCAGTGATCAATGCCGGCAGCCTTTACTGAGATGGCCCTGCCCCCCGTTTCTGAGGAGGTGAGAGCTGTTGAGTGGGCGCAAGAGTTTCCCGCTGAGAATCCAGCCCGAGTTGTTTGATGTTCTGGAACGCTGGGCCTCTGATGAGTTCCGCAGTGTCAATGGCCAGATCGAATACCTCCTGATGGAGGCTGCACGCAAAGCAGGACGGCTTAAAACTAAGAACTCTAAAGAAACCAAAGAATCTTTAGATCGTGAAGAGGAGGCACCGTGAATCCGGTGCCTCCTCTTCTGTTCTGCAAAGTTTGGGTGTCTGCAAGGGGGTGCTTTTTCATTAGACTCAGCAAATTTTTCTAATTTTTCTTTTAATGAAAAGACATTGTGAAAATTTTTTCTTATTACTTGAAGAACGTTAAATATTCGCTCTCAGACGGTTTATTTTCGCATCAGAACGGCTTTTTTTGTAACTTACACAATAATTACAGGGTTGCCATGCTGACAGTTTTCTGTTAGAATTCCTTTATGGGTCATTTGTATACAATCGCTAACCTCGAAAATGTGCAAATGATCACCAAGAACCCCACAGCAGTCTAGCGAACAACAGCCCGAACTCACGTCTGGGCTGTTTTTGTGTTGGAACAATGCCCCTCCTCCTTTTATAGGGGCATCAGGAAAGGGTGTTAGTGTGAAAAAGTACCTTTACAATACAGGTGACCGTGTCGTGCTTCCCCCCTATGGCGTTGGAGTGGTCAGCGGCATCTCCACCAAGTGCGTTGCCAACACCACCTGCTCCTACTACCAGGTGGAATTCCCCAATGGAACCTCCAAGGCCTACGTGCCTGTGGAGTCTGCAGCCAACCTGCGTCCAGCCCTCAACGAGAAGGACGTGCCCGAAATCCTCAACCGCCTGACCCAGGGCCGTTACCCCCTGCCCCGCCAGTGGTCCGCCCGTCACCGCAAGGTCACCGACATCCTCGCCACCGGCAACCCTTTCGAGATTGCCACCCTGGCTGCAGAACTGCGCCGCTGGAACATCGAGCGTGGCCTGCCTGACCTGGACCGCCAGGCCTTCCGCAAAGCCCTGAAGCTGATTGGCCAGGAAATCTCCGAACTGAGCACCGACGGCGTGGAAACCATCCGCGACATCATTCAGGAAGAACTCCAGAACGACGCCAACTGAGACTTGAAAATTTCCGCCCCCGGCCAGAGGTCGGGGGTGTTTTCATGGGGTCAGAAGTGGGTCTCCAGCAGCCTGGTTTTCACAGCTTCAGGCAGCACAGGCAAATCCGCAAGCCGACTCAGGGGCACCCACACTGGGGTATAAGTGCCATTTCCCAGGCCTGAGAACTCCGGTCCCTGACCTGTCCCAAAAGTGCCTCCTCTGACCTTGCATACAAAAAAGCCTTCGTGAGACTGTCCATGCAATTCTGCGAACAGGGAGGAAACTTCAATTTCCAGCCCCAGTTCCTCCAGAATTTCCCTGCGCACACCCTCCTCAGGGGTCTCCCCTGCCTCAATTCCTCCTCCAGGAAACACGTAATACTGCACCGGAGCACCCTCCAGCATTTTTTCTCTGTGAATCAGGGCAACATGGTCCTTTTCAATCAGGATGGCACGGACTCTTTGCATGCCACACAGTTTAGCCTTTGCACCCTCTGGTAGATATAGGCTGATCGGCGTGGTTTTTGCAGGGCACTTTTATACTGTTCTCATGCTCAAAGAGCTTTTCACACAAGCCAGAGTCGCCAGTCGCACCCTTGCGCGGGCGAACCGCAATCATGCTTTAAATGCCATCAAAAAACACCTTGCTGCCCACATCCCTGAAATTCTGAAAGAGAACAGCATCGATGTGGAAAACGAACGCCAGAAAGGCACGAGTGCTGCCCTGGTGGACCGTCTGACCCTCACCGAAAAACGCATGGAAGGGATTTTAGAGGCCATTGATCAGGTGATTGCCCTGCCTGATCCGGTGGGCCGCGTTCTTGAAGGGTGGCGTCACCCCCAGGGCATGCAGATTGAGAAAGTGACTGTGCCTTTCGGGGTGATCGGGATGATCTATGAGTCCCGGCCCAACGTGACCGTGGACGCCGCCATCCTGTGCCTCAAAGCAGGGAGTGCTGTGATCCTGCGTGGCAGCAGCAACGCCCTGAACTCCAACCGTGCACTGGTGAAAGCCATGCGCGAGGGCCTGAAAGAAGCTGGCCTCAATGAGAACGCCATTTCCCTGATCGACTCCACCGACCGGTCCAGCGTCACCGAACTGCTGACCGCCAGGGGCTTTGTGGATCTGGTGATTCCCCGGGGAGGTGCAGGCCTGATCAACCATGTGGTGCAGAACGCAAAAGTGCCCGTGATTGAAACCGGGGTGGGCAACTGCCACCTGTACGTGCACCGGGATGCTGACCTGAACAGCGCACTGAAAATCCTGATGAACGGCAAGACCCAGCGTCCAGGCGTGTGCAACGCCCTGGAAACCCTGCTGGTCGATCAGGAGATCGCTTCTGCCTTCCTGCCCAGGGCCGTCAAAGCCCTCAGGGATGCAGGTGTGGAAGTCCGTGGGGATGAGGACACCCAGATGTATGCCCCTGGTGTGGTGGCCGCCACCGAAGAGGACTGGAGCACCGAGTTTCTGGACCTCATCATCGCTGTGAAAGTGGTGAAGGGTCTCGATGAGGCCATCAACCACATCAACACCTACGGTTCCCAGCACAGTGAGGCCATCGTCACCGAGAGCCTGAAAGCCGCCGAGCAGTTCCAGAACGAAGTGGACGCTGCCGCAGTTTATGTGAATGTCTCCACACGTTTCACCGATGGCTTTGAATTTGGTTTCGGGGCCGAGATTGGCATTTCCACCCAGAAAATGCACGCCAGAGGACCGATGGGCCTCAGGGAAATGGTGACCATCCAGTACCGCATCCGGGGAGAAGGGCAGGTCCGATGAAACGCAGGATCGTCCTGAAAATTGGCTCCAGCAGCCTGACGGACGAAAACGGACGCATCGAACCTGAGAGGCTGCAGGCCATCGCTTCTGCCCTGGGAACCCTGGACGCAGAAGTTGCGGTGGTGTCCTCTGGAGCGGTGGCTGCAGGATGTGGGCTCCTGAACGTCCCCCGTCCGCGCACCCTCCCTGAAAAGCAGGCTCTGGCTGCTGTGGGTCAGGCTGCACTGATGCAGGAGTGGGCGAAAGTCTTTGCTCCCCATGCCGTGGCCCAGATCCTGCTGAGCGCCGGAGACATCCAGGACCGCAAGCGCTTCGTCAATGCCAAACACGCCCTGGAAGCTGCATTCAAGCTGGGCGTGGTTCCCATCATCAACGAGAACGACACGGTTGCCACACAGGAGTTGCGTCTGGGCGACAACGACACCCTCAGTGCCTGGGTGGCCTACCTGTGCGAGGCCCACGAATTGATCCTCCTCACCGATGTGGACGGACTGTACACGGCAAACCCAAGAGTGGACCCCACTGCAAAACGGCTGTCTCTGGTCGAAAACGTCGCAGAAGTGCTGCACCTCGCAGGAGGCGCAGGCTCATCCAGAGGCACCGGAGGCATGCACACCAAACTGAAAGCCGCACAGATCGCCTCAGAAGCCGGAATTGACACCCTGATCATCGGCGGAGGGGGGATGGGCCTGAAAGCCTTCTTTGAGGGGGCCGACACCGGAACCCGCATCCGTGCCCAGAAACACACGGCACGCAGAGGCTGGATTCTGCATCAGCCCAGCAAAGGCAGCCTGTTCATTGACTCCGGGGCAGAAAAAGCCCTCCGAAGCGGAAAGAGCCTGCTGCCAAAAGGCATCACAGGCATTGCAGGAGACTTCCAGTACGGCGAAATCGTGCGTCTGGAAGGCGAACATGGCCCCATCGGGCAGGGCATCGTCAATTATGCCGCCCATGAGGTGCAGCGCATCTTCCGCAGGCACACCGAAGAAATCGAAGAAATCCTGGGGTACAAGGACTTCGATGAGGTGGTGCACCGGAACCATCTGGCCCTGTACTGAACTGCCCTGAACTGGAGCCCCATCACCCCCCAGCAAGGGGGGTTTCTGCTGTCTCGGGGGCAAAGGTCTGCCGGAAAGTGAACGCATGGGGGGTGGGGCCATGCTGCCTGAGGTGTTCCAGGCGGTCTCTGGCTTCCAGCACGGTGGGGATGTGGCCGTCTTCAATCCACCACAGCACCATGAAGGCTTCCTTCATGTTCTCGAACCACTTGCGGCGCTCTTTCATCACCTGGGTGTGGTCGCTTTTGTACACGTAATTTTTCAGGGACTCGATGTCCTGCCAGACGCTCATGTTCACAATGATCATCTCGTCTTCATAAGGACGCAGGCTGGTGGCATCGTTGCCCTCTCCGGTCAGACGCCAGACAAAGCCTGGAGTGTTTTCAGCGAGGGCGTTGATCTCATCCAGTCTGGACACGAAATCGGCGAGTTGCGGACTGTCAATGGGGGCCAGCAGACGGGCAATGTTGACCTGTGCGAGTTGCATGACTCAACATAACAGCGTCTTTGATGAGATGGTGTGATGACTTACAGGATCTGAACCCGCAACAAAAAACCCGCCAGTTGTGGCGGGCAATGGACAGTTCGATCCTCAGGAGGGCAATTCCACAGCAGCTTTGACATCAATCTGGGATTTTCCCTGTTTGAACGCTGCAACGTAAGCCACCACTTCGCCTCCTGCACGTTCGGTGAGTCTGGCGAGGGCCACCTGGGTGCTTCCGGTCACCACCACATCCCCGATGATGACCACCTTTTTGCCTTTGAGTTTCTCGGCCTGGCGGGCATCCAGCCAGAGGGTCTCATTGACCCCCAGGGTCATGCTGTCCACCGCCTGGATCAGGGGGTCTTGCATGTAGGTGCGGCGGCGCTTGCGCGCTGCAGCGTAAGGTTTTTTCACCCGTTCTGCAATGGCGTGTGTCAGGGGCACGCCACTGACGGTGCTGGTCAGCAGAACATCGAATTTTTTGGGAAGCAGTTTGACCATCTCATCGGCCACAGCGTTGGTCAGTTCCCAGTCTCCCACCAGTTCCACGATGGGAAGGGTGGAGTTGGCATTCACACGGACATAGGGAAATTCTCGGGTGACATTCCCGATGGTCAGGGCGTAGTTGGGCATGCCTTTACTATACCCGCTGGTTAGACAACTGCAAGAGGAGTTCAATTGGATACAGGACTTGTCACCGGGAAAGTAAGACGATCAGGGAAAGTCAGGTGCCAGAACTGAAGAGTGCCGACCCCTGACAGCCGACCACTCCCTGCGGTATTCTCTTCTTTATGGTTGTGACTCGCATTGCCCCAAGCCCCACCGGCGATCCACACGTCGGTACGGCCTACCAGGCCCTCTTTGATTACATCTGGGCGAAGAAGAATGGCGGAAAGTTCATTGTCCGCATCGAAGACACCGACCGCAGCCGGTACAACGCCGAGTCTGAAAAACGCATTCTGGAGATGTTCCGCTGGCTGGGCATTCCTTACGATGAAGCGCCCGATGTGGGTGGACCCAACGCCCCCTACCGCCAGAGTGAGCGTCTGGAAAACTACCACAAGTACGCAGAGCAGCTTCTGGAAGCAGGTCAGGCATATTACGCCTTTGAGACCCCTGAAGAACTCCAGGCCATCCGTGAAGGCCTGCGTGCCCGCAACATCAATCTCGGTTACGATGGTCGGGCCAGAAGCATTCCACTTGAAGAGGCCCGCAAGCGTGTGGCTGCCGGAGAGCGTCATGTGATCCGCCTGAAAGCCCCCCGAGAGGGCAGCACCATCCTGCGCGATGAACTGCGTGGAGCCATCAGCTTTGACAATGCAGGGGTGGAAGATGCCGTGCTGATCAAGGGCGATGGTTTCCCCACCTATCACCTTGCTGTGGTGGTGGACGACCACCTGATGGGCGTCACCGATGTGATCCGTGGTGAAGAGTGGATTCCCTCCGCTCCCATCCATGTGGTGCTCTATCAGGCTTTTGGCTGGCAGGAGCCCCGCTGGATTCACATGCCCCTCTTGCAAAACCCGGACAAGACCAAACTGTCCAAACGCAAAGGCAACACCTCTGTGGAGTGGTACAGAAAAGAAGGGGTACAGCCCGAAGCCCTGCTGAACTACCTCGGGATGATGGGTTTCTCCATGCCTGACGGACGGGAAATCTTCAGCCTTCAGGACCTCACGGAAGCCTTCACCTTTGACCGCATCAGCCTGGGGGGCTCGGTGTTTGGCTGGGACAAACTGAAGTGGCTCAATGCCCAGTACATCCGTGAAGTGCTGCCTTTTGAAACTGTGGCAGAGCGTCTTCAACAGCACCTGCAGGAACACGGTCATGCTGTACCCAACGATGATTTCTTCAAGGGTGTGGTCAAACTCATGCTGCCCCGAATTGAAGTGTTCAGTGAGTTCTGGGAGAAGACCCTTTTCTTCTGGACTGAAGATTACGCAGTCAACGAGAAAGCCCAGAACAACATCAACAGTGGCCAGGACGTATTGAAAGCCCTGCTGCCCAGGCTTCAGGCCCTGGAAGACTTCTCCCATGGGTCCACCCATGACCTCTTCAAGGCCTACGCAGAAGAAGCAGGCCTGAAACTCGGCAAGGTGATGCCTCCTGTGCGTGCTGCCATCGCGGGCACCATGGAAAGCCCGGACATGGGAGAAATGTTGCGCCTGCTCGGGAAGGAGCGGGTGGTGGCTCGCATTCGGAAAGCCCTTCTGTAAGTTTGCGAGTCCTGCTCAGATGAACACGGCAGAGCCCATCTGAGCAAGTCCACAGTTCACAGTTGCCCGTTCACAGCAAGAAGCAACTGCCAGCACTTGACCTCACATCGAGAAAGCCAGACAAAGTTCAGAGGGAAGCCCAGCAGCTTCCCTCTTTTTTATTTCTGGATCTTAACCCCGGACTTCGAGGTTCTTGATCCCCCGGATCACAAACCCTCCCACATACTCGGTGGGGGCACCTGGCTGGACCAGTTGCAGGTCAGGCATGCGCCTGAGGAGGGTCTTGATGGACACCTGCAGTTCCAGCCGGGCCAGAGGTGCGCCCAGGCAGTAGTGGATGCCCAGTCCAAAGGTCAGGTGGGGGTTCTGTTCACGGGTGAGGACCAGTTCATCTGCCCTGTCAAATTTTCTGGGGTCCCGGTTCCCCGAAGCGTACAGCAAACAGACCTCCTGCCCTTGCTTGAGTTGCACCCCATTAAAATCCATGTCCTGCAGCACATAACGCTCAAACATCGGCAGAGGGGTGTCATACCGGAGCATCTCTTCAATGGCGGTCTTGAAGAGGGGGGTGGTGTGCCCCTCTTTCTGGGCTTCTTCTCTGAGCAGGTCAAACTGCTCCGGGTGGCGCATCAGGGCCAGAATGCCTGCAGTGCTGCCATTGACGGTGGCCTCGTGGCCCGCGTTGAGGAGCAGGATGCAGGTGGCAATCAGTTCATCCTCGGTGAGCCTGTCCCCTTCTTCCTCCACCTGCACCAGAGCGGTGATCAGGTCGTCTCCGGGATTGATCCTGCGGTCCTCTGCAAGTTCTTTGAGGAAAGCCGAGAATTCGATGGTGGCCTGATTCGCCTCGATCTGCTGCTGTTCGGTGTATCCCAGCTCGTAGAGTTTCACAATGGCCGAAGACCAGGGACGGAGCTTGTGGCGGTGCTCCCCGGGCACACCCAGCAATTCAGCAATCACCGTTACAGGCAAAGGCTCCGAGAATTCCTCCACATAATCGAAGCTGTCTTTCTGCTTGAGACCATCGATGGTGCGGTCCACAATGGCCTGAATGCGTTCAGTCAGGGCTTCCACCCGTCTGGGGGTGAAGGCTTTTGACACCAGTGCCCTGAGCCTGGTGTGGTCTGGAGGCTCACGGTCCAGCAGGTGGGTGCTGTTGAAGGCCTCAAATTCCTTCTGGCGAGGGTCCACTGGAGGCCAACCCAGTTCATCACGGGACAGGATGTGCAGGATGCTGCGCCCGAACCGTCTGTCCCTCAGGATGCTGGAGATGTCATCGTAACGGGCAAAGAAATGCTTGCCCCACACCGGATCGAAAAACACAGGCATTTCATCTCTGAGGCGCTGCAGGGTGGGGTAAGGATCACGCACAAAATCAGGGTCGTTGATGTTCAGGTGAAACTCGGGGACGGACATATGGGCATCATAACAAGATGGAACGGGCAGCAGTCAGCCAGCAGACATGCAAAGGCTTGAGCTGGATTGGAGGACATGACCTCCCTTGTTGCTGTCAGTGGAGAAAGCACAAGTTTGGTGCTGATCACTGAGGGCTGACAGCTTTCCCAGCCAACGCTGCCCATTCAGCGATGCTGTTGTTTTGCGGGGATGTTCCAGGACCCTACGGGTGTGCGTTTCTGGTTTTCAGTTGCAGGGTTCTTTCTTCTCGAGACAGCTCCAGCACCACAAAACTGCTGACCCCACTGGTGAAGAGGGCAGCCCCAAACACCACCAGCACCAGCTGGTTGAATCCCTGCTGGGACTGGGCAAGCCCCACCATCAACATGCTGGCAAGCACAAAAGCCACCAGAATCACCACCGATTTGCTTCGAGCGTTCATTTTGACCTCCTGACTGCAGTATCGGGCTACACTACTGGAAATGACACGGCCAGATTCCAGTTGGTTTGAGCTCACTTCACCTGAAATGGCGCAGGCCCTCAGCACCCGGGAGCAGCGCAAGGCCCTGGAAATCCTGATGCTGAAATCGGCCACGGCAACCGAAGTGGCAACAACGCTCGGGTGGGCTCTGGATGCCACGGTGTACCGCATCAAGAAACTGCTTCTCGCAGGCCTGATCGAGGTGGTGCAGGAGGAGAAACGCAAAGGCAGGGCGATCAAGCATTACCGTGCCACCTCCGGGGCCTACCGCATCCGGCTTTCTGTATTGCCTTTTGCCGATCAGGTGGAGGTGTTTCGCACCCTGGATGATCCCCTGCGGTCTCTGGCACTGCAGGGTCTGGCCCGTTCCACCTCGGGCACGCACATGGGACAGTGGTTCATGCGATTCTATGTTGCAGAGGGTCGGGTGCTGATGGATCTGGCTCCCACCGAGCAGGACTGGCAGTTCAGTGAAATGACAGGGGCCAATTACCCGGCAGTGATGCTGAACTGGCTTCCCATGCACCTCTCTGCAGAGGAAGCCAAAGCATTGCAGCGTGAACTCATGGCCCTGCTGATGAGGTACCAGAGCAAAGGTGATCCCCAGCAGTTCAATCATCTGCTGGGGATTTTGCTGGCCCCGGCCACACCTGGATAGAATTCAGCTATAGTGAAAAACAGAGATTTGATTCTGTTTCATGTGAAAACCTGCCATGACCAAGCCAACCCTGCCCAGATTGCCCAGAAAACTCAACCCGGAAACCCCTGACCTGCTTTCTGAGAGCAGTTACCACTCTCTGATGCTGGAAACCGACTGGTCTGGCACCCAGGTGGATGCAGTCAGCTTCCAGGGGGTCCACTTCACAGACAGCAACCTCAGTGAAACCCGGTGGGAGTGGGCCCGCTTTCAGGACGTGCTGATGGAACACTGCAACCTCTCTGGACTGAAGTGGAATGAGGCTGGTCTGACCCGTGTGCGCTTCCACCAGTGCCGCCTGCTTGGAGCCCAGTTTGTGGACCTTGAATCCAGCCACCTGATTCTGGAGGGCTGCGATGCAAGGCTCAGCTTCTGGCAGGGGAACTTCAAGCAGGTGCATTTCAGGAACACCAACCTCTCCGATGCCAGCTTTGATGCTGCAGACCTGCGCAAAGCCGTCTTCAGGGACTGCAACCTGACCCGCGCCAACCTGAGGGAATGCAAACTGGAAGAAACCGACTTTCGGGGAAGCATGCTGCAGGGCTTTCGGGTGCAGGTGCAAAACCTGCAGGGGGCCATCATCGAGACTGCACAGCTTCCAGAGCTTGCCCACCTGCTGGGTGTGGTGGTCAAAGACGAAGATCAGCAATAAAAAAATGGGCGGTCTCGCCGATGGATGAAAAGATCGGGGCATGCCCTGCAGCATCAAGAGGGGTGCCCCGACGGATGGCCCACGCTCTGCCCGGAGAACAGCACACATTCCGACATGAAGACATGCAGGGCACCAAGGTGATGGTCCACAAAGGCGGGAGCTTTGCAGGACGGATCGACTGGGGTGCCTGTGGATGGGAAGATCCATCCCATGATCTGGAGGGCATCCCGTTGCAGGCCTCTACACCCATGCTGGAAGCCTGCCGTGAAATTCAGTCTCCTCCTGCTGATGAACCTGCAACACCTTTTCTTTCTGATCCGCAGACCTGCCCTCTATTGATCTTTACAAAATGAGCTGTACGCACCTCAACTTTTCTGACCTTCTCATTCGCTTCCCTCAGCCTAAAGGACTGTACAGTCCTTTAGGCAAGAATCAAGAAGATGTGAGCTGGGCAGAGAGACCCCTGAGCCGCTGGGTGGACAAGTTGCGCAGCATCTCTTGACTGGACAGCGGAAACTGGAAGAAGTTCCTCTAGAGGGCATTCACTTTCCTGGCTGCTTCCACGTCAAGTTCGGTGACCCCTCCTGCATCGTGGGTCACATAAACCACCCGGACCTTCTTCCAGCCAATGGTGAGCCCATCCGGGTGGTGGTTCATTTTTTCGGCCAGCAGGGCCACTTTCATGGCGAAAGCCACCCCATCTGCATAACTCTGAAAGGTGAATTCTTTTGCGATTCCTGTGTCCTCTCCCTGCCACCCTGAAAGGGCTTGGAGGGCCGCCTGCAATTGATTCCCTGAAAGCTTCATGTCTGTTCCTCCTTTGAATGGGGTTCTTCTTTTCTGGGGGGCACGGGGGCCACAAAGCCCATGAAGAGCAGCAGCAGTCCCACACCCAGGAAACTGATCACCCTGGCCCAGGTGTCGCTGCCTGAGAGGTCCAGAATGAAGAGTTTGACCACCACAAACACCAGAATGCCCGCCCCGATGGTCCACAGGTCCCGATCACGGGAGCGGTTGGCGTACACCGTGAAGATCAGGGCAGTGATGCTCCAGAAGATGGAGAGCACCGTCTGGGTGTTGTTGTGGTCCACAATGTTGCCAAAGTCCCAGGGCACCCCAAACTGGGCGTGCATGAAACGCACAATCATGCCGCTGACCCCAAGCACGCCACCCAGGATCAGGGCATTTCTGCGAAACCTGCGGCTTGCAGGGGTGGTGTTCCAGGGCAACTGGTGGTAAAAGAGTGTGACATAAAGGGCCACCTGTGCTCCTTCCAGCAGGTTCAGGAAGGGCAGGTAGGGCAACCCTGGAGGCTGGATCATCAGGAACAGGAACACTCCGGCCTGCAGGAGTTGCAAGGGCAGCATGACCCCATCCCGGTACAGGTCAGGGTACTTGCGGGTGTAAGGCAACCTGTTCCAGAAAAGCACATGCCCCCAGTAGAACCCCAGAGGAACCAGCACCCAGGTATAGATGCCCAGATCTCTTGCATCCAGCAGAGCACCAACCAGCACCATCAGGCGGCCAAACAGCAGGTAGGTGGTGACCAGATGAAGCAACTTCTCGGTTTGTACAGACCATCTGGAGGTCAAGAGAAAATAATACTGCACCACAAAATAGATCGCCCAGGCAGGCAGGGTTTCCCGATCCAGGGGCCTTTCATCTCCCAGAAACCCCATCAGAGCACTGAGGGCTGCCCACACAGGCAACACCGGGTCAAATCTGGAGAGGGTCTGGACCTGGTATTGCCGTGCAACCACATGCAGCACCAGCAGGAACAGGCTGAGGGGAAGCAGGATGGTGGAAAACACCATCTGCCCGGGATAGAGCAGGAAAGCCACATCAATGGCAGCCACAATCCAGCTGATTCCTCCCGTGATCAGCAGGCCTCTGGCCAGCCCGGCGAAGTTGTTTTGCTGCAGGAACACCCCTGCAAAAAGCAGGGCAATGCTGGTCCAGATCAGGCTGGACAGCACCATGTACGGCTGCTGACCCGGCACCCCAGAGATCCAGCCAGAGATCCAGCCCATCAGGAGGGCACCGAGAGACAGGTAGAGCAACACCGTTCCCCACACCCGACGCACCCGATTTCGACCCCGCACCCCGAACACCACCAGCAGAACCCCTGCGAGGGTCCAGATGGCACTGGTGGTCCGGGCACTGGTCAGGAGGGGCACCGCCAGCACCGCAAAACCAATGGTGAGGGTCTGGTAGGTCTCCACCACCAGAGGGGTCAGACTGCGAGAGCGGGTGTACAGGTAAAGCCCGTACTGCACAAGAGCAATGGTCAGGCTGCTGACGGCCACACCAGTGCGGCTTCCTCCCAGCAGGGCAGCTTGCTGCACCAGGGTCAGCACGGGCACCGACAGGAGGAGGCTGTAATCTGCCCTGCCCGAATTGCGCCTGAGGGCATGCACAAGCGGTGTCAGGGTGTACATCAGGAAAAAGACAATCAGGAAAGGCTGTGCAACCGAATCATATTGCGGAGTGTATTCCAGCACCCCCCACAGGCTTGCGATCAGGAAGGTGAACAGGTACCCCATCACATTGAGGTAACGCCACAACTTGAGGAAAGACAGCCAGACAATACCCGCATTGAGCAGCGTGTAGTACATGAAAACCAGGCCCATCAGGTCAGGGGTCAGAGACAGGTTGCCCGTCCGCATCACAATGGCGGCCAGAAAACCCCCAACCACGCTGACCACTGCCAGCACCTGCGCATTCTGTCTGAGGGCCAGAATTCCACCGATCAGGCCCACCAGGAGCCAGAGCAGCAGTCCGACCGTAAAGGACAGAATTCCGTACAGCACACTGGACGCATACACCATGAAGTACAGGATGCCCAGTGCACCGCCCTGCAATGCCACACTGAACACCTTGCGGGTCCTCCGCACGTACCAGCCCCAGCCAAAGAGAATGCCAGCACAGCTTGCTGCAATCAGCAGTTTAAACGGCACCGCCAGGTCCTGACTGACCGTGAGTTTGAGCAGAAAGCCCATCCCCAGCAGCACCAGAAGCACACCCAGACGCACCAGAGCACGTTCTCCTGTGAAAAACCTGAGCAACCAGCCCATCGGGTCCACATGCTGGTCCAGGGCAGATTTTGGCCTGACCCGCTGGGAAGCAGGAACAGCCGGACGGCCAGGAAAAGGTGGAGGCGGTGGTGGTGTTTCGCCTGCAGAGGGTGGAGAGGTCTCCTCCACCAGTGGGGATGCAGGGACAGGTTCCGTTGATGCCCCTGGAGGATCAGCAGGCAGTGGAGGCTGTTCCAGCAACTCTTTCTCAGAAGGCACCTGAGCAGAGGGTCCTGCACTGGCCTGAACCTGCTGCCGCAACTCTGCCACCTGACGCCGCAAAAAGGACAGTT
The DNA here is from genome assembly GCF_007990775.1 of Deinococcus cellulosilyticus NBRC 106333 = KACC 11606. NCBI lineage: Bacteria > Thermotogati > Deinococcota > Deinococci > Deinococcales > Deinococcaceae > Deinococcus > Deinococcus cellulosilyticus. Next base: position 136,022 of record NZ_BJXB01000013.1, read on the forward strand.
CTTTTTTGAGGGTGTCAAGCTGTTCCTGCTGCGCCCTGGCCCTCGAACTCTGAATTGCATGGACAATCATCGCAGGCAGTGCAAAAAAGAACAGCACCATCAGGATGTAAAAAAGCCACTCCATGCCCCAGTGTGGCACATCGGGAAGAAGCAGGGCTGAGGTTGCCAGGACGCCGAGAGCCGCATCAATTCAAAAAACCAAAAGGGTCAGGGAAGTGCAGGGGCGCGCCCTGGCCTCAGGTCCTCGCCTCAAAGCCTTCAACCCAAAATTGGGGAGCTCTATGGCTCCCCTGAAGCAGGCGACGAATTGTGAGGTTGAGTGTTCTGATGAGGGTCAGACCCGCATGAGGTCAATTCAGACCTGAAGATGATGTCTAAAGTTATGTTATCTGAAGACACGCAAGGCACGCAGAATCCAGATCAGGATGATGGCACCCAGAATGCCCCAGAAAATCCCGGCGAGGGAGAACCCCCCGGCAGAAGCAGCACCACCGATGTTCAGGACGTCAGCGAAAATCCAGCGTCCAAGAGCGGCACCGATGATACCGACGAGAATGTTGGCGATGGCGCCCTGCTGGGCATCTGTTCTCATCACGAGGCTTGCCAGCCAACCAATCAACGCACCGACCAAAATAGCAATGACCCAATCCATAGTGATTACCTCCTCTAAGTAACTGCTTAAGATCTTTAATTGTAAGATTTGCTATCTTGTTGCTTGCAACAAGTGCACCTTACCAAAACCCTGCTTCGTCTTTGAGTAGATCTCTCGCAGTTCTGAGTTTAGAGTAGCAACTGGTTCTGAAAAACAATGCTCATTTTACTAAAGATCCCCTAAATTCTCTCAGAAAAGCCTTTAGCAATGCACACATCCCACTCACTTGCATAAATCAGCAGACAACTGAAGCCAAACTGAAACCAGATGAGACAAATCGACCTCCCATGCTTTAAGCTCAGGAGAGGAGACAGCATGCAACGAATACTCACCATTGACGATGACCCGAGTTTGAGAAGCTTCCTGCGTCGCGGTCTAACATACGAAGGTTTTCAGGTTCAGGTGGCCGCCTCTGGCGACGAAGGACTGAAACTGATCCGGCAGCAGGCCCCCAACCTGGTGATCCTGGACGTGATGATGCCCGGCATGGACGGCTTTCAGGTGCTGCGTGAACTCAGGGCGTCCCACCCCAAGCTCCCTGTGATCATGCTGACCGCCAAAGATGAAGAAGGTTCACAGGTGCAGGGCCTCAACGAGGGCGCAGACGACTATGTGGTCAAACCCATCAGTCTTGATGTGCTGCTCGCCCGCATCCGTGCAGTGCTGCGCAGACAGGGCCTGCAGGTGTCCCAGGTGCTGAAGTTCCAGGACCTCACCATGGACCTGCAATCCTTCAGTGTCAAACGCGGCGACCGCACCGTGCCCCTCACCAACCTGGAGTTCAAGTTGCTGCAGGAGTTCATGGAGCAACCCGAACGCGTGATGAGCAAGAGCTACCTGCTCTCCCGCGTGTGGGGAAACCACAGCACCGCAGACCTGAACCTCGTTGAGGTGTACATCAAGCAACTGCGCCAGAAGCTTGAAGCCAACGGCGAACAGCGCCTGATCCACACCATCCGCCATGTTGGCTATGTGATGCGCACCGTCTGAGGCAGAGCTGCAAACACATTCAAGCCCGGAATCAGGAGGGAAGTTTCTTCCCTCTTTTCTGTTTTCGGATTACTCTAAAGACATGTGCCTGATTGTTCCCTGTCCTCCTGTCCCGTCTTTCTTTAAGAACGTTCAAAAGGTAAGCTGAACCCATGGACACGGAAGGGCAACTGTGGATGTTTCGGGGGCAGGAGGTCCTGCAGCACAGCCCCAGCTGGCTGCGCTGGTGGGCCGACAACCCGACCATCCTCTCCCACACCGACCTGATGTCCTGGCATGCCCTGCTGGCCGCCGGGCAACTTGCCGTGGAACAGGACCGTCCGGTCAGCTTTCCGATGATGCTCCAGCTTCCCGGAGGGGGCAGATGGGTGCAGTGTCGGGCCAGACGCCTGAGTGACACCGACTGGGAGGTCCTGAGCAAACTCACCCCTCCAGGCGTGATGGACACCGCCTACAGCGTGCTCTACCACGCCCCTGTGGGCCTTGGGGTGCTGGACAAGACCCTCACCCCCATCGAGACCAACCCGCGTCTGGAGCAGGTGTTGGTGACCCTGAGGGGAGATGCCGGGGCACAGTACACCTTCAGGTCCTCCTGCGAACGCACCCTGAACACCAGACAGGAACAGCAGGCCATTTTGCACCTGAAAGATCTCACCCTCACCCTCAAAACCTTCCCGGTTCCGCTGCCTGAACTGCATGTCGGGGTGAGCATTCAGGATGTCACCGATCAGCTTCGTACGGCCTCTGCCCTGCAGGAATCCCGGCAGAGTTTCAGGCGTCTGCTTGAAAACATCACCGATGCGGTTTTCGCTGTGGACCGGGAATTCAAATTCGTGTACCTGAACCCGCCTGCTGAACGTCTGCTGGGTCGCTCAGGTTCTGAAATGATGGGCAAAAACCTCTGGGCTGAATTTCCAGGGCTCACGGAACACCCCAGATTCAGCCAGTACCAGCGCACCCTGGACCCCCATGAGAAGATGGCCTTCGAAATGCACTTCCCGCAGCAGGAGGTGTGGATGGAGGTGCGGGCACACCCTTCCAGGGAAGGCCTGATCGTCTTCTTCCAGGATGTCACCGAAAGGCACATTGCCGATGCCCGTCTCAGACAGAGCGAGGAACGGTTCAGAAGCCTGTCCGAATCCAATCTGACCGGGGTGGTGTTCAGCCGCCCCAACGGCAAACTGATCTACATCAACGACGCCTTCTGCCGCATCACGGGATACAGCCGCGAAGAACTCTTCTTCATGAACTGGAACGACCTGACCCCACCCGAATGGGACGGGGTCGAAGCAGAAGCGATGGAGCACCTGAGCCTGTACGGCAGCATGCAGCCCTACCAGAAGGAATTCTTCCATCAGAATGGGCATCGGGTGCCTGTGATGGTCAGCCCGACCCGTTTCATGGTGCAGGGCGAAGAACACTACGCGGCTTTCGTGCTGGACCTCACCGAAATCAAACGCACCGAACAGGCCCTGCGAGACAGCGAAGCCCGCCTGAGAGGCATGATCGAAGTGCAAAAGCGCTTCGTGTCCGATGCCAGCCACGAACTGCGTGCCCCCCTGACCGCCATTCAGGGCAACATCGAACTGCTGAAAAAATACCCCCGCATGCCCGATGAGGACAAACAGGAAGCCCTGGACGAGGCACAACGCGAAGCCCAGCGTCTGGGCCGTCTGGTCAGTGACCTCCTCGCCCTGGCCAGAAGCGACGCCGGGGCACAGCTCAGACTGAACACCGTGCGCCTCAAACCCCTGGTGATGCAGGCCTGGAGCGAAGCCCACCACCTGCTGAAAGGCCAGAACCTGATCCTCAGCGAGGTGGAAGACCTGGAGCTGGATGGCAACGCAGACCGCCTGAAACAGTTGATGGTGATCCTGCTCGACAACGCCATCAAGTACACCCTCCCTGGGGGCAAGGTGGACCTCAGTCTGGTGGAGGTCAATTCCCGCGCCATCCTGAAAGTCAGGGACACCGGAATCGGCATTGCCGAGGAGGACCTCCCCCGCGTCTTCGACCGTTTCTACCGCGCCGACCCCTCCAGAACCCGCGATCAGGAAGACCCCGGCGGAAGCGGCCTGGGCCTCTCCATCGCCCACTGGATTGTGGAACAGCACAAGGGCCACATCCGCCTGGAAAGCAAGCTGGGGGTGGGCACCACAGTGGTGGTCGAGTTGCCTCTGTCTGTGCAGCAGGAACCGGTGAAGGTACCAGGGGTGTTCTGACAGCCGAGGGCCGAGGGCACAGTGCCGAGAGCCGAGAGCCGAGAGCTTACAGTGCTGTGGCTAAAGCTTGCTGTCGACAACCAGAGCCGATGCAAAAGCTTTCCACTTGCCCTCGGCCCTCGGCACCCTTCCTGACCTGCACCTCTTCTCCAATCCCAACTTCAACCCCGTTTGCAGACCCCCTGGAAGGGTAAAATAAGCCCCATGCTTGAGCTTGGATACAGCTTCTGCCCCAACGACACTTTCATCTTCTATGCCCTGACCCACGGGCGCATTTCCACCACCGAGCCTGTTCAGGAGGTGCTGGAAGACGTGGAGACCCTCAACCAGTGGGCTCTGGGTCGCAAACTCCAGATCACCAAGATCAGTTATCGCGCATATGCCGAAGTGCGGGACCAGTATGTGGCCCTGCGTTCGGGAGGGGCACTGGGCAGAGGGGTGGGTCCTCTGATCGTCACAAAAGGAAGCCTTTCCAACTTGAATGGAAAAACCATTGCCTCCCCCGGAGCCCTCACCACGGCAGAAAGCCTGCTGAAGCTGTATGCTCCTGAGGCAAACGTCGTCCGCAAGCGTTATGACCAGATCATGCCTGCAGTGCAGTCTGGAGAGGTGGATGCAGGTCTGATCATCCACGAGAGCCGCTTCACCTATCCAGATCATGGATTGCAAAAACACCTGGACCTCGGGGCATGGTGGGAAGAAAACACCGGGCTTCCGTTGCCTCTGGGGGCCATTCTGGTGCGCCGTGACCTGCCCACCGAAGTGCAAAGGGAACTGAATCAGGCTGTGCGCAGCAGTCTTGAGTACGCCTATGCCCACCCTGAAGAGCCCAGAAGCTACATCAGGCAACACGCCCTGGAGATGAGTGACCCCGTGATGCAGGCCCACATCGACCTGTACGTCAATGAATTCTCCCTGGATGTTGGGGATGAAGGGGAGAAAGCTGTGCGTGAGCTCTTCAGCAGACTGGAAAAGGCCGGGGTGATCCGGGGGTCTGGGTTGCCGTTGTTTGTGGGGTGATCAAACCTCAGCCATCATCCGTTCCAGCGCAGACCTGCAGGCTTTCAGGGCCAGGGGAATGTTCCAGCTTTCACGGTCTCTGGGGCCAACCATGTTGCTGATGCCCCGGACTTCCAGCACAGGAACCTCCAACCTGAGGCCAGCGAGGGCCACTCCTGCGCCCTCCATGCCTTCGGTGAGGGCTGCGGGGTAGAGGTGCTGCAGTTTGTCCAGGGTCTGCTGGGTTCCAGTGACGGTTTCCAGGGTCAGCATCTCCCCTGCTTTTAGACCAAGACGCCGGGCAAGATCTGTTGCACCTTCCCAGGCCGGGAGCCTGTTGTGGAGGTCTCCGTGCAGGGGAAATCCCAGTTTCTGCAGGTTCAAGAAACCACCATCCCTGTCTTCGGCACCAAGAGAAGCACTGGTGATGGTGTTCGAGAGGGCAACATCTCCGATCTGGAGCCCTTGACCAGGGAAAGCTCCGGCAATTCCAGCGTTGATGATGAGGTCCGGTCTGGAGCTTCCGGCCACCTGCAGGGTGGTGAGGGCGGCATTCACTGCACCGATTCCGCTGATGGCAACTTCGAGGCCCAGGGCACCAAAAAACAGGGCTTCTCCTTCTGTGGCAACAACAAGCAGGATCTGCATGTCAGCCTCTGGGCACCAGATACAGCAGTTCGATGGCCTCGTACCAGTTCCCGAGGAGCAGGAACACAAAGGCCACCAGCAGGGCCAGGGGGTAGTCTTTCACAGCCTTGCCGAAGCCTTCCCTGAAGATGCGCACGGTGGTCACCACGGCAAAGGAGGCCACGAAGATGTAGGCCTGCAACTCCAGCACGATCACCGGAATGTGTGGAATGAAGTGGGAGGTGGGGATCAGGGCTGGGGACAGCCCAATGCCCAGGATGGTGAAACGGAACAGGTTGAAGATCACCGCTGGGAACCCCAGAAACAATCCGGGCAGGAAGGTGGTCAGGAACGTCCCACTCACAAAATTCCACAGGGTGATGGCGGTGGCCAGGCCCAGCACCCCGCCTGTCATGAACTGCTGGATTCCGGTGGAACTCAGGGTGGAGTTCAGGTACAGCTGCAATTCGCGGGCAAATTCGCGGTCCTGGTAGGCAATGGAAATACCCAGGATGAAACTTCCGTACAGCAGGATCTGCGTTCCCCAGAACCATCCCCGGTAGGGGCGGCTGAGGGCCACTTTCCAGGCGTGCACAAATCCCCGTCTGATGGGTGAGGGCACCAGAAGCCCAATCAGGATGACCACCGTCAGGGCTGTGAAAATCCAGGAAAACACAGGGGCTTTCAACCAGGAAGGGATGCCCACATTCCGCAGGGTGGTGCGGACACTCTGTACCGTCCAGGTGCCTGCGTTCTGTCCCACTTGCACCTGCACGTTCCCGGTCACCCGGCCTTCAAGGGGGTACACGTACACTTCCTGGTTGTTCTGTGCCACCAGAAATTCGCCTTTGTTCGGATCAACGGTGTCCACAGGAATGGATTGCTGGAAGCGCAGCATGCGAATCACCAGGTCACGGGTGTCTGGGGTCTGGGCAGGAGAAATGCGGTACTTTCCGGCCACCCAGTCCCGGACACCGGCATCTGCCGCCTGACGCGCCTCGGGGGTCTGGGCGAGGGCCAGTGAGAAAAGCAGGGCCATCAACAGGGCAATGAAGCGTCTCATGAGAGGTATTGTGGCACAACACAAAAATGGAGCATGAAAGCCATGCTCCATTCTGTGCGTCAACAGAAAATCAGATTTCCTGCAGGGGTCTTGCTGAGAGCCATTCAGGCAGGCTGTCAGGGAGGTAGGTGTCGAAGTAAAGCTGGGTCAGGGAGACCACTTTGTGACCTTCCAGCAGTTCCTGGGTGTCCTTGCGGCGGTCAATGATGCAGGCGATGCCCAGGCACTTTGCCCCGAGCTGTTCTGCTGCTCGCACGGCCTTCAGAACGCTGCCTCCGGTGGTGATCACATCTTCCACCGCCACAAAGGTCTGGTTGTTGAGGTTCTCGCCGAAGGCTTCACGGATTTTCATGCCTCCCTGTCCATCTTTTTCTGCGAAGATGGCGCGGGTTCCCAGAGGACGGGCTGTCACGTAAGCCAGGACCACTCCGCCCATCGCAGGTCCAATGATGAAATCGGGACGCCAGCCTGCATCGCGCACCTTGTTTCCCAGGTTTTCACCCAGCTGGTCTGCAGCCACAGGGTGCTGCAGCACGGTGGTGGATTGCAGGAAATAAGGAGAGTGCCGTCCTGAAGCAAGGAGGAAGTGCCCCTCATGGAAGGCGCCGTAGTACTTGTAGGTTTGCAAGACGTCCATGCGTACATTCTAACCACGAAGGTCTTGCAGGAGTGGACTCGTGCAGGCAAGTCGGTGGCTTCTCGTACAGCATGGTGTTTTCCAGGGAAAATTGGTGTCCGTTTGACACCGTTTGAATCAGGGTCCTATCTTTCTCGGAAAAACACCTGATATAAATGCTGTCATGAACCCTGCTGATGTGAAAACTTTCTTCAGAAACCACTGGACGGTCCGCAAATACAAATCGGTGCCCATGCCCGAGGACCATCTGGATGCCATTCTCTATGCTGCCCAGCGTGCGCCCACCGATGCCACCGCACAGATGTACACCTTCATTCGCCTGACCGATTCTGATGTGCGCCAGCAGATGGCCGACCTCACCCGGAATGCCCACATCAACACAGCCAGTGAAAGCTTTGTGATCTGCGCAGACATCCACCGTCTGGAAAGTCTGCTGAAACACCGAGGGTACACCCCTGGAAATTATCCTGCTGTGGCCGTGCATTTTGCTGTGGGCGATGCTGTGATGGCTGCCCAGAACATGCTGATTGCCGCCGAGATGCTGGGTTACATGGGCTGCTGGATTGGGGGGGTCATGAACAATCTTCCCGAAATCACCCGACTGCTGAAGCTCCCTGAAGGGGTCTTTCCTTTTGCAGCCCTCACCATCGGGGTTCCAGATGAGGAGCACAAACTGCGTCCCCGTCTGGACCGTGCCCTGGTGGTCCATGAGAACAGCTACCAGGACCCCACCCCCGAGGCCCTCAGTCAGGCTTTTGAGGAAATGGCAGCCATCACATCGCGGGGCGACTGGGCACTGAGCCTCAGCCGTTATTTTGCCCAGGGAGGGTCCATGGAGGTGCGGGAAGGCCATCTGCGTCAGGTGTTGCATCAGCAGGGGTTTGCTCATGTTTCCACGGCGGATCAGCTGTTTCAGCAGGCCGTAAAAGCAGGTTTTCCTGAACTGGTGGTGCGCCAGAAAGGTGCAGCTGACCTGGAAGCCTGGCTGGACCAGGGGCATCTGGCCTACCGGGGAGATGGTGGTCACCTGACGGAGGCCCTGGAGAATGCTTTAATGGAAGCATTGAAGGAGCGAACTGAATGAAAGCCATTATTCCTGCTGCCGGTCTGGGCACCCGTTTGCGTCCCCTGACGTACACCCGTCCCAAACCCGTGCTTAAAGTTGCCAACAAGCCCATCATCCTGCTTGCCATTGAGAACCTGATGGCTGCAGGCATCACAGACATTGGAATCATTGTGTCTGGCCTGACCCGCAAAGACATTGAAGAGGCCATCAACGGCACCCCTGGAGTCAACATCACTTACATTCACCAGGGAGAAACCCTGGGACTGGGCCACGCTGTGAAAATGGCCCGTGAGTTCGTGGGAGATGAGGACTTCTGTGTGTACCTCGGCGACAACCTGTTTGGGAATGGCATCTCCACCTATGTGGAACGCTTCAAGGAGACCCAGGCAGATGCCGTGATTGCCCTGGTGGAGGTTGAGAACCCCAGTTCCTTCGGTGTTGCGGTGCTCAATGAGGCAGGCCAGATCACCCAGCTCATCGAAAAACCCAAAGTTCCACCCAGCAATCTGGCGGTGGCAGGGGTCTACTGCTTCAAACCAGGCATCATGGACATCCTGGAGCAACTGAAACCCTCTGCCCGGGGTGAATACGAGATCACAGACGCCATTGCTGAACTGATCCACTCTGGTCAGACCGTCATTGGGGAACGTGTTCAGGGATGGTGGAAGGACACCGGAAAACCCTACGACCTGATTGATGCCAACCGCCTGCTCCTTGAGAGCCTGGAACCCCGAATTGAAGGTGAAGTGATCGAGTCTCGCATCACCGGTCGGGTGGTCATTGAGCAGGGTGCAGTGGTGAAAAACAGCATCATCATGGGACCCGCCCTGATTGGCAAAGACGTGGTCATCGAGAATGCCTACGTGGGACCTTTCACCAGCATCGGGCAGAAGAGCAGGATCTGCTCCTCAGAGGTGGAGTACAGCGTGGTGGACGCCGAAGTGGTGATTGACCATGTGGATGTGCGCCTGCAGGAATGCCTGCTGGGTTTGCGGGCGCAGATCAAAGGGAAAACCGGGGTCCCCAGGGCGCACCGTTTCATCCTGTCAGATGCCAGTGTGCTGGACCTCAGCGTGCAGTAAAGCCAACGCCTCACCACATTCCCTACAAAAGCACATTCCTTGAGTGTGGTTGTATTAAGATATCTACATGACACCCGAGTTCCGCGAAGTCATGGAAAAACTCAGAGCGCAGTACGCTGAAGCCCTGCGGGACATGCCCCTGCCAGATGGGGTGCCGGAGTACGTTCAGGAACTGATGGCAAAGGGAGACACCGAAACCCTGCTCCTGATGTTGAAACTCTCCTGGGTCTTTGGTGCACAGGCCGGGCAGGCCGCCCAGGTCCAGGTGCAGACCATGCGTGTTCCTACCGCTCAGGCCTAATCGAAACCCACTTCAACCCCTCCGAAAGCCGGAGGGGTTTCATTTGTTCAGATCCGCCTCAGGTAAAGGTCTTTTTCCCAGAAGCGGACAGGACAAAAATCATTGCAAAATCAGGCAAAATCGTAACCTTATGCGTTACACGAAAGGTGATTTTCAGAGAAATCCCTGTGTTTTTCATCGAAAACCCCACTTTCTCAGAAGGGTCTCAATTGCGTAGCTTTGACACAAATCATGTGAAGTATGTAAAATAACCATACAAGTTGTATACGTTGTACAGGCATCACGGTGTCGGCATCACAGTACAGCATCCCAACCCTTCGCCCACTTTCTCAGGAACTGTCCACCAAGCCTGGCCCGGTGTTCGAGAATCTCGAAATCGAAGTGCTTTCCGAGCAGTTTCCCAAGGTCCATCAGCAGCAAACCCCTAGCCCCACCCCCGACCTGGAGGTTGTTCCCTGTGGCCAAATACCCCCTGATCAAGGCAACGCTCAAAGAGCGACTGCTCAGCAGCTACTACCCCGAAGGCATCCCCCTGCCCAGCGAACCCCTGCTCGCCAAAGAGTTTGACGTTTCCCGCATGACGGCACGCCGTGCCATCGACGAACTCGAACGCGAAGGCTACGTGTACCGCATCCAGGGCGCAGGAACCTTCCCCACCGGCAAGCGTTTCCGTCAGGGCGTGTTTCGCATTCGTCCCTTCAGAGAGTGGGCCAGAGGTGCAGAAACCCACACCCGCATCCTGCAGGCCCGGGTGCTGGATGCCACCCCCGAAATGGGTGTGGTGCTGCAGATCCCCGCAGGCGAACCCATCATCTTCATTCACCGCCTCAGAACTGCAGGCGATGAACCGCTGGTGATCGAAAAAAGGTACATCAACTTCCGCATGGCTGGAGACCTGTTAAAGCACAACCTCGCCGTCGAATCGATCCACGAGGTGCTGGTCGAGAAACTGGGCATCCCCCTCACCCGCGTGGAGCAAAGCCTGGAGGCCGTCAACCTGCGCCAGGAGGAAGCCGAACTGCTCCGTGTCCCTGTGGGCACCGCCGCCTTCCTGCTGCGCCGCACCACCTACAGCGGACCCACCCGCGTTGCCTACGTGAACTACTGGGTGCGCGGAGACCGCTACGCCTTCCAGGACAGCTTCGAACCCTGAGTAAGAGCAAAGCATCTCCCCTCTGGCCATTCCAGAGGGGATTTTTTCTGGAGGTGTTGTCGGCTGGGGTTGCTGGGGGTCAGATCCCCCCTGTTCCTCATTTCATTCGGAACGGTCCTCCCTTATTAAGGGAGGTTGGTGGGCAACTCAACTGGAAACCATTCTAGACGCCCATCAATCCCCCTTTGTCAAGGGGGACAGCTTCGAGCGAATGCGAGAAGCAGGGGGATCTTACCCCTCCTCCACCGTCAGGCTCTTGAGGGTTGCACCCTGGTGCCAGCCCACCTGATAATTTTTGAACTCCAGGGCCTGGGCGAGGGCATGACCGAAGGCTTCCTCGGGGGTGCCTTCAAGCTGGAACAGCAGGAATTTGCGGCCTCCTGCGGTGTTGATGCGGATGTAGAGGTCGGTGCCCAGTTCGATCTGCTGGGTGCGTCCGGTTTTCTCGGCGCGTTTGAAAGCTTCCTGCACAGCCTGCAGGACCGTGACGGTGACTGTCGGGGGAACCATATCACTCCAGAATGTATTTGATGCCGTCCCAAAAGTCCACCAGATCCAGGTCGGTGGTTTTCAGGACGCGGTTTTTCAGCCAGGGCATGAACTCGAAGGACCTCTCGCTGCGCAGGAAGGCCCGGAAGCCCAGTTCTGCACCCCGCAGCAGGCCACTTTCCAGCCCTTTGCGAAGTTCCTGACGGGCGAGGTCCCGGTCAATGTCTCCGGTGAGGCGCACGGCACGGATGCGGTCAGCTTCCCCGTAGAAGGTGGAGGTGAGGCCCGTCCAGCCCTTGATGGCCTCTTCTGCGTGGGCCTGGGTGAGTTCACTGGCGAATTTCAGGTGGGCATCCAGTTCGAAGCCACGCTGGCTGAATTCCTTCTTGAGGTCGTTCGGTGTGACTTCCACATCTGGAGTATACGCTGCCCAGAGAAACCTGCCTGTAACGCTTCTCTGGATTTCACGGCTCCTGCAGGGCGAGCAGCTGGGGCAGGTGGTGGTGCAGGTGGTAGGGCATGAACTGTGCCCATTCAAGCGCTGTAAGTTCCCCGATGTAGAGGTGAGGAAAGGTGCGTGGCCCATTCAGGGAGGAGGTTTCAAGTTGCTTCAGGAACATCTGGTTGGTGGAGGTCCAGCGGGCAGCCAGTTCGCTTTCCGATGCCTGAAGCTGCACCAGTTTCGGAGCACGCAGTCGGGTGATCGTCCTGGGTGCAGACATGCGTTGCTGGACAGCGGCCACCACATGCAGCAGGCGGTGGTGGGGCTGGTTGGATTCCAGCACCCTGAGGATCAGGGCTCCGAGTTCATGGGTCTTGATGAGGTGCCCCTGGATCTGCAGGGCGGTCCAGCCGTCTTCCCGCCAGGGTTTGTTTCTGGGAACCTCTGAAAAGACCTGATCAAAACCTTCGACAGCCCGCAAGAAGCTGTCTTTGATCTGGGCAGGGGTCTGCCCGTAATCCCTCAATGCTTCTCTCTGGTACATCAGGCCTCCTGCTGGTACAGCTTGAGGAGGGCCAGCATGTGGGTGCGGGCATCGTGCAGGTAGGCCGGATTGTCATGGAGTTTGGTGAGCAGGATGCCTCCCTCGAACAGGGCGAACAGCACCCGGGCGGTGGCTTCGGGGTCGAGTTCGGGTTTCATCTCCCCTTTTTTGATCCCCACAGCAAGCACCTGGGCAATGAAGTTCTGCAGGCTCATGGCGGCCTGCTGGGCTTTTTCCTTGAGGAGGGGATGGGTGTCATCGGACTCCACGGAGACATTCAGGATGGGACAGCCTCCCGCCAGAATCTCTCCCTGAGCAGACCTGAGGGTCACTTCAAAGATGCCTTGCAAGCGGTCCAGTGTGCCCTGCCTTCCCTGCTGGGCGGCTTTGTGGGCTTCCCTGAGCAGTTGCACGGCGTAATCGAAAGACTCCAGGGCCAGTTCGTCTTTGCTTTTGAAGTGGTTGTACAGGCCCCCTTTCTCCAGTCCGGTTTCCCGCAGCACGTCCTGAATGCTGGTGCCCGAGTACCCTCTGGTGTTGAAGATGGGCGCAGCATGCTGCACGATGTGCTGGCGGGTCTGTTCGCCTTTTTTCATCGGGTCATCTGCCTGCGGTGGTGGATCAGGTGGAAGGTGGCGACCTGCAGCCATTCCAGCACGTTCAGTTCGCCAAAATACGGGTGGTGCACGGTGCGCTGGTCCTGCCAGTCAAGGATGCCTTCTGCGGCCTGCACCAGTCGGATGTGCGCCTTGATCCAGTCTGGTTCGAGATCGGCCCAGGGTTTCCCCTCACCAGGAAGACCATAAGGAGGACTTTGCTTCTTGCCATTGACATACGTTCCTGTGGTTTTAGGGAAGGGGGGCAACTCCGGGGCCTGATAGGCACGCAGCACGTGGGCCATGGTTCTGGAAATCAGCATCACATGCTCGGAAATCTGGGCCGGACTCCAGGCCCCTTCTTCCCTGGGGGTGAGCCAGTGGTCCTGTGCACCAGCAATGGCGTCCTGAAAACGGCGAATCTCCTGATGCAGGCGCTCCATCACTTCAGGGGCAGAGGTGCCCAGCCGGGACAGAAAACTTTTCTCTTCAACCATACCTCACTTTACAGACCGACCAGTCGGTCTGTAAATAGGTCAGGTGGAACCCCAGTCCTGCAGCAATGCAAAAATATGCCCTGTTTCAGCAGAATGGCTCTTTTAAAATGACCCCATGAACCGAATCGTCTTGCATCAGGGAGACATCACACAACTTGCTGTAGACGCCATTGTCAATGCAGCCAATTCCAGCCTGCTCGGAGGTGGAGGGGTCGATGGGGCCATTCACCGGGCCGCAGGACCTGAGCTTGTTCAGGAGTGCAGGATGCTGCATGGCTGCAAAACCGGAGACGCCAAAATCACCGCAGGATACCGGCTTCCTGCAAAGCATGTGATCCACACGGTGGGTCCGGTCTGGCAGGGCGGAGACAGCAACGAAGATGCACTGCTGGCCTCCTGTTACCAGAAAAGCCTGGAACTGGCCGAGAAACATGGCCTGAAAGCCATCGCTTTTCCTGCGATCAGCACAGGAATCTACCGTTTCCCCCTGGAAAGGGCCACCCGCATTGCGCTCACCACCACACAGAATTTCCTTAAAAGCCATGCCCTGCCCGAACAGGTGATTTTCGTGTGCTTCAGCCAGCATGACCTGGAGGTTTACCGCCAGATTCTCGCTGAAGTGCATCCTGACACCTGAGATTGCAGCAAAAGCAACAGCAATTTTCCAGATGTTTATCCCCGGGAATGTAAAACGATTGTAAAAAAGTGCATACTGAGGACCATGGGCAAATTCATCAAGATCGAAAGCAGCACCACCGGAATGCACTACATCAGTGTGGATTCCCTGATGGGCTTCCGCGCCGCCGCTTTTCCCAAGGAAAACGCCATCGAACTGATTGCCATCACCAAAGACAACAAAGTGCACTCCCTGAGAAAACAGCGCGGTTTGCAGGGCATCAATGAAGCGGAAGCCATCAAACACCTGCAGGAGTATCTGGAACGCATTGCCAGAAACGACCCTGAAGTGGTGATCGAAATTTAAGGCCTCCAGCACAAAAACAGAAGCCTCCCAGAACCGGGAGGCTTTCTGCTTCAGGTGGATTTACAATCCAGCGGCTTTGAAGGCAGCGCTGACCACTTCACGGGCCTCCTGCATCACCTGCTCGAGGTGGGCCTGTCCCTTGAAGGACTCGGCGTAAATCTTGTACACGTCCTCGGTGCCACTTGGACGGGCAGCAAACCAGGCATTTTCGGTAACGACCTTCAGGCCACCAATGGGTTCATCGTTGCCAGGAGCACGGGTCAGTTTCGACAGGATGGGTTCACCTGCCAGGGTGGTCGCGGTGACCAGTTCAGGGGACAGGTTGGAAAGCACTTTCTTCTGGGCCACATTGGCCTCTGCATCCATGCGGGAGTAGGCCGTGGCCCCAAAACGCCCTTCGAGGTCCTGGTAGTGCTGTGAGGGGCTCTTGCCGGTTCTGGCGAGAATCTCTGCAGCAAGCAGACCCAGAATGATGCCGTCCTTGTCAGTGGACCATGCAGTTCCGTCGAAACGCTGGAAGGAAGCTCCGGCGCTCTCTTCTCCCCCAAAGCCAATGGTGCCGTTCAACAGGCCATCCACAAAGTACTTGAAGCCCACAGGCACTTCAACAAGCTTCTTCCCAAGGGACTGTACCACCCGATCAATGATGCTGCTCGACACCAGGGTCTTGCCGACCCCCATGTCATCAGACCAGTTGCGGTGCTGGTACAGGTAGTTGATGCACACCGCCAGGTAATGGTTGGGGTTCATGATGCCGTCGCGGGTCACGATGCCGTGACGGTCTGCATCCGGGTCATTGCCAATGGCAATGTCGAACTGGTCTTTCAGGTCAATCAGGGAGGCCATGGCATAAGGGCTGGAGCAGTCCATGCGGATCTTGCCGTCCCTGTCCACGGTCATGAAGCTGAAGCTGGCATCGATGCGCTCATTGACCACTGTGAGGTCAAGGCCATAGTGGTCCCGGATGGCCTGCCAGGTTTCCAGGCTGGCCCCACCCAAAGGGTCCACCCCGATTTTCACTGCAGCACGCTTGATGGCATCCATGTCGATGACCTCTTTGAGCTGCTCAACGTAAGGGGTCACGAAGTCAAAAGGCTCTGCGGTCTGGAACGCTTCTTCAAAAGAGATGCGCTTGACGTCCTTCAGTCCACCTTCCAGAATCTGGTTGGCCCGTTCCTGCACCACTTTTGTGATGTTGGTGTCGGCAGGACCACCCGATGGGGGGTTGTACTTGAACCCTCCATCCTGGGGTGGGTTGTGGCTGGGGGTGATGACAATGCCATCTGCGAGGTCTTCGGTGCGGCCCCTGTTGTGGCTCAGGATGGCGTGGGAGACCAGAGGAGTCGGGGTGTAACCGCGCCCTTTGTCCACCCGCACTTTCACGCCATTGGCCAGCAGCACTTCCATGGCGGTGATCCATGCAGCTTCTGAGAGGGCATGGCTGTCCATCCCGATGAACAGCGGGCCGGTGATGCCGTTCTGGGCCCGGTATTCGGCCACAGCTTGCGAAACGGCCAGAATATGGTCTTCATTGAAAGTGCCATTGAAAGAACTTCCACGGTGACCACTGGTGCCGAAACCCACCCGCTGGGCAGGGTTCTGGGGATCGGGTTTGACCGTGTAATAACTGCTCACCAGACGGGGAATATTGACCAGAATGCTGTGTGGGGCGGGTTTGCCAGCCAGTTCGTGCAGCGCCATATTGCCTCCTGAAAATCAAATGATGCTCTGTGCTGCCACCACGGGCAGTCTCTCAGGAGAGTGTAACAGAAGAAAACCGGGTTTCGTGATCCTCGCGTAAGCAACTGGATGGGGCCGTGCACACAAAAGGGCTTGCAGCCAGACGGCCCATCTCAGCGTTCTTCAACCTGCAAGCAGGCCCGACCAGGTGATCAGGGAGAGCAGCACATGGAATCCCATGTGGGCCAGCATGGCGGTTTCCAGGTTTCTTTTCCAGAAGAGGGTCCCGAAGACCAGTCCAGCCACGCTGTTGCCCAGCACCACAAAAGCCACCACCTGTGGGGTGAGTGCGGTGAGCGTTGAAGCATAGGGCAGGTGCAGAACCCCAAACAGCACACTGGAGACCACAATGGCCAGAATGAAAGCCAGAGGGGTGTTTTTGAACATCCACCTGAAGAGGGCAGCAAGTGCCGTCATCAGGCCAAACCGCATCAGCAGTTCTTCGGTGAGGCCCCCATAAAGCATGCCCATCAGGGTGTAGGTCAGGTCCCGGTTGACCTCCTGCTGTAAAGACTGGGCTGCACCCCGGAAAGTCAGGTACACCGCAGCCACCAGCACAATGCTGCCCAGTGCACCGACCAATGCCACTGGAAGATCTTTCAGGAAGGGGGTTTTGACCTCGCCCAGCACCCTGGATTTGAGGCCGAGGTTTCTGGATTGCCAGAGTCCCAGCACAACCATCAGAGCAAGAATCAGGGCAGATTGCAGGAGGCCGACCAGAACCAGCACGGCCAGAGGAGGTGGGGTCTGCTCTGGAAACTGCTGGATCAGTTTCTGGAGGGAACCCATCATCACTGGGAGGTAACTGAGGATGCCCACAAAGCCCAGGGCAAAGAGACGAAGGAAACGCTTGAAGCCGGAAAGCTCCACGGGGTGGCTCATGGTGGTCATCCTTTACAGCAGGAAAGGGGTCAGAAGGGTTTCTGGTCCAGCGGGATGCGCCTGGGGTCTTTTTCCCAGAGTTCTCTGGCCCGTTTGTTCAGTCGGGCACCACCCACAAAAAGCAGGCCAACGCTGCCCAGCAGCCCAAAAATTGGCCAGTTTCCGGGCAAGACCCAGGTGAGAACCAGCACCAGAAGGCCACAGAAAGTCATCAGGTAGGCCCCTTTGCGGTTCACGTCATACCAGGCGAGGTCGCTTCTGAGGGTGTAGGCCGTGCGGAAACCCGAGAAATAATTGCGGGTGACCCTTGGTGAGATGTTCCCCATCAGCATCAGGAAGATCCCAATCATGGTGAACACCATTCTGGTCATGGCATCGGTGTCGAGAATGCCCTGCCAGGTGAGCACCTGTCCAAGCGCAATGCCAGAGCACAACAGCAGCAACAGAACACGGGCGTATTGCTGTAGTTGCCCAAAAGTCTGCTGGTTCTGCTCTCCTTTGACCCCCATTGCAGTGGCATTCATGAGGAGCAGAGGGAAGTAGGGCACCATCACCACCAGCATCACAAAGACTTCAGCAGGGCTGCCATACCGGTCAGGCACATTCTGAAAGTTGTAGTGCACAGGAACACGCTCTGGAAGGCTGTCAAAGCTGTAGACGATGTAACCCCAGACCAGCACAAATACCAACCAGGCCCACAGGTCATTTTTGAATTCATTCATGGCCGTCTCCCACTTTGAAGAAACCCATGATCTGGGTCAGGGCGTCTTGCATCACGGTGGCATTAAGAAAATAGGTGATGGTGGTGCCTTCTTTTTCGGTGCGCACCAGTCCAGCGGTTTTGAGCACATTGAAGTGCCCGGAGAGGGTGCTTTTGGCCAGAGGAAACAGTTCTGCGATTTCTCCTGCTGTTCTGGGACCTTCTCTCAGCACCCGCAGAATTTCTCTGCGGGTGGGATCAGACAGGGCTTTGAAGACTTCGTTCATGTTTCCTCTGGTGTGGGCCTGCTTATTTCAAGAATTCTACGATACCTTGCAGCAGACCGTCAGAGAGGGGAAGGTCTGGATTGCTGTAGGCCGCGAGGTTGTCCTGTGGATCTTCAGAGACCGACTTCAGCACGTGGTTCATGGTGGGGAGGATCAGGAGCTGGGCTTTCGGCTGCGCAGCATGGAGTTTCTGGGCGTCTGCCACAGTCACCTGAAGGTCCCGTGCGCCCTGCACAATCAGGGTGGGGGTGTTCAGGCCAGCAATCAACGCTGCGGGATCATGTTTGAACCAGGAAATCAGGTAGGGCTGCACCGAAGGGCGGAACAGGGAGGCCAGGGCAGGGTCGGGCATCTCTCCGGTCTCCCCTTTGCGAAGTTTTGCAATCAGGTCCGCACTGGCGTCAAACAGGGGGGCAGGAAGCTGGGGTTTGAGCTGGGTGAGCAGGATGTCAGCGGCATTGCTGCCCGTTCCAGAGATGGACACATATCGGTCCACAGGGTTCTGCTTTGCGACGGCCAGACCAATCAGTGCACCTTCACTGTGGCCCAGCACAAAGTACCGGTTGAAACGTCCATCTTTTTTCAGCAGGTCCAGCCAGTTGCTGGCGTCCTGAATGAAGTCATCAAAACGCTGGTCTTCTTCTTTCAGGTCTGCTTTTGCGCTTTCCCCAATGCCACGTTTGTCGTAGCGCAGGGAGGCAATGCCGTTCTGAGCCAGCCCTTCTGCCAGCAGTTTCAGGCTGTTGTTCTTGCCTGCCAGTGGGTTGTTGCCGTCCCGGTCTGTGGGACCAGAGCCTGCGATGATCAGGGCCACAGGGAAGGGGCCCGTGCCTTCTGGAAGTTGCAGGGTGCCTTTGAGGTCAAAGCCTCCGCTGGGCAGGCTGAGGTTTTCCGAAGCAGCAAGCGCACTGCTGGTCAGGACAAGGGTGGTGAGGATGGTTCTATACATGGTGCCTCCTTATTCGGTATTTCGCAAAACACCGAATTACTGAAATCAATATAGCATGTATTTCGGTCTCTGACGAAATACGCAAGTTGGCCTATCATGCCATGTGCTCTCCTCAGTGCCTGGATTTCAAATGGTTCAAAATCCAGCTGTCCTCTGCTTCCACCAGACCACAGAAAGACAGCATCTCCTCCTGCACACTCGCCCATTGAATGGGCAACTCCACCTTTGACTGCTGGCCTTCTCCATCCCAGCAGAAGCCCTGGTAGATCAGGTGCTCCAGAGACCTCAGTTTCGCAGAGTCTTCTGCACTCGAAGTGCAGATGTCCCCATAGACCACAGAAGCCTTCCCGGGGGTTCCCAGCATGCGAATGTTGCCCTGCACGGGAATTCCATTGATCTGACCCGAAGCCGACTGGCATGAATGTTCAGACTGCATGTGCCCTCCTGCATCCACATTGGGCCGTCCAGAGAAAAAGAAAAGCTTCAAGCCTCTCCACAGCATAAGAGGCCACTGTGGAGGTTTTGGTTGCAAATGCTGCAAATCTGAAATGCCTGTTCAGCGGTAAAGGATGGTTCTGCTGTCTTTTCTTACGGTACCATCTTCAAAGTAGATTGTGCGGGACGTCCAGTTTCCTCGGCTGTCCTTGTTGTAAATGGCCCTGACTGGCTTTTTGGGGAAACTTGCACCCTCTTGATCATAAAACATGTGGCTTCCTCCATCATCGCTCTTTACAATGGTCCCATAACTGTCAATGACTTTACTTACAATTTTCATGTTATTTTTATATTCGTAAAATACTGTCTGGTTTTCTTTATATTTTCCAGTTTCCTTGTCTTCGAGAGAATAAGTTGTATACTTTATTAGACGTCCTTTATTCATTTGATAAATAATTTTAGAAAATTCATTCGTCTCTATGATTTTATCGTCTTCATAAATACAATTGGTTGTGGAGGAAGCCCCAGAATTGATATTTCTCAATTCTATCCTGCTCAACCGAGTAGTCTCATAATAAAATGACCAAAACTGATCAAATTTACCATTTGTATAATGATCTCTTCTCACAATCCTAGTATTTTTATATATAGACTTCTCTCTGGTTCATTCGAATCATCTTGAATTCAAACTTTCCATCTTGCTTAACTGCCCGCTCGGTCCAGAAATTCCGAGATGCAGAAGTCAGTTTTCCGTCCTTGAAGTTTCGATTCAATGGCTCAAACAAGCGGGTGGATTTCCCCTTCGAATCAATCATGAAAGCGCGCTCGTTTACAATTGAAACGATGTCATTTTTTGCTTTCAGAGGCACGGGGTCATAACCTTCTTCTGGATCATACAGACAATTTGCAAAACCCACACAGGACAGCATCAGTGCAAAAAAACAGGAATTTTCATGCTTCAAGTATAAATGAAAAACCGCTGGTTCCACACATTCACGTCACCAGCGGAAAACCATAAAAAAGAGGACTTCAATTCTTGAGTCCTCTTGCACGTGCAGGTCGAGCTTTGGGTTTCTGCAGGGCCTCCTGCAGGGCCTCCTGCCTTTGCTTCCTGGGGGTGCTCACCAGTTGTTCCAGTTCTGCACCAGAAGCGTGGCGGGTCATGCCCCGTTCACGCAGGGAGTAGATGCACATGCTGCCCACAAACTTGCCAAACAGCATGCCCCTTCTGCGCATTTCTTCCAGGGTGGCTTTCCCTTCTCTGGCATTCAGGCCAAGCTGGGAGGCCACACTGAAATGGCTCTCTGCCCTGCCGCCCGCAAACCACTCAATGAGGCGGTCAAACCACTCTTCATGCACAAGGTCCATGTCGTGGTCAAAGGCCCGTTTGATGTACCGGATGGCACTGGTCTTGCCCACCGTCTGCACAAAGCCCTGTGCAATCAGTTCTTCCAGCACACTGTGCGCAGCCACAGGAGGGCAATTCAGCACTTTGCGGATGTCTTCACTGGAGGCAGATTCCTGACGTTCCAGCAATTGCATGACGGCATCCAGGTGGTCCTGGGTGTTCCATTGGGGATTAAAAGTCATGGTTTCTCCTTCTCAGGTGGGATGCACCTGTGTGAATGGTCTTGCTTCCACGTTTCCGGAGAGGTTCAGAACAACACCGCCAGCAAAAAACAGAGCAGGAGACAAAAACTGGCTGATGTGTTGAGGTTGGAGGGGATGGCAATGGGCTCTCAAAGAGACTTCCAGAGTGCAGCCTGCACCCTGGCACACCATCGCAACCTGTTTATTGTAGCACCAGAAGAAATGAGAATTTTACCCTTTGGATGATGATTTGATCATATAAAAATTACGTTCCAGACGATGTTTTCCCTATTTCATGAGACAGTCTGACACAGTGTTTTTTGGATCAAAAATCAGGTTTGGCAGCTTTTTCAGGCCTGTCACAGGGGCCTGTTACAACAGCCCCTTCTTCGGGCTTTTCAGAAAGGGCCTGAGAATGGTGTTCCAGGCATATCTGGCATCCTCATGCTCTTCCTGGCAGTTGCTGGAACGCTCTTTCGGCAGGTCATACTCTTTTGGAATGGTTTTGAATTTTTTCGGGTTGCTGCCGTAAACCAGACAGGCCATGTCGTACATGCGCTGCATGTTCAGGGAGTGGGAATCAGAGAAATCCAGATCTCCCTCTTCTTCGAGTTCTGCATCTGAGAGGAACTGGTGGAGGCCACTGTAGATTCCCGGCTCATCTTCCAGGGACAGCAAGGCCAGGGTGGCGAACTGGTCCACAGCATCCTCTTCCCTGCCTGTAGCGGGCAAACGCAACTGGTCAATCAGGGCATGGCCCAGTTCGTGCAGGAGGGTGAACACGGTGGCATTCAGCATTTTGTCTTCTTTGCTGGTGCCTTTTTCTTCGAGCTTGCTGTAGGTCTGGACCAGTTCATAGCACATTTCGATGGCAGGCCGATCCGGGTTGTAATAGGCGTTGTCTTCGTTGCAGGACAGAAAATGCACTTTCAATTTGCGGGGAAATTTGATCTGGTCATTGAAGTAAGCGGTCACGTCCGTGAGGTACTGGCTTTTGGAAAGCACCTGCTGAATGGACTGGTGGGTTTTGGTTTTCCCTTTGTCAAAAGTGAGGACCAGTTGTGCCGAAGCAGAACCCGTGCCCAGTGCCAGCAAGAGCAGAATTCGGGAAGACCAGCGTGAAAAGGCCATAGAAGCCATGATAAGGGATGGGGTCTTACAGGGGAATGGACACCGACCCCATCCCACGAATTATGTTATATACTAAATGCACCGAGATTTTTAGGAGGTTTTCATGCTTTACCGTCACGGAGATGTCCTGATTCAAGCCATCAAAACATTGCCCAGGGGTGCCCAGGAGCGCCCCGGAACCATCCTGGCCCGTGGAGAACTGACCGGACACAGCCACCGCATCCAGGACCCGGCCACCGTGCAACTCTGGCACCTGAATGGCGAAATTTTCATTGAAGTGAAAGCAGACACGGCCCTCTTGATCCACGAGGAGCACAAGACCATCCCCCTGCCCAGAGGCCTGTACAAAAGCTGGATGCAACGGGAGTACACCCCACAGGAAATCCGCAGGGTGCTCGACTGATGGGGATCTCTGCTGCAGAAGCAAAGCGCCTGATCCTGTCCGGGCAGGCTCCAGAGCATCTGGTGGTGCAGGGTGTTCTGGAATTTCAGGGGGAAAAACAACTCCGTTCCCTGCCAGCTTTTCTGACCTGTGACACCCTGGATGTGCGGGAATGTCCGAACCTGCATAGGCTGCCAGATGGTCTTTCTGCTGGAACCGTGCTGGCAGGATACACCCACCTGCAAAGCGTGCCAGACACCATCAAAGTGAAATTCAAACTGGATCTGGAAGGCTGCACCAGCCTGATCTCTCTGCCAGAAAGCCTCAAAGTGGGCTCCCTGATCCTGCGGGACTGCGTGAGCCTCAGGCAGCTTCCAGAAGGACTGGACGTGTATTTCCTGGATGTCAGTGGCTGCAGCGCCCTGGAACACCTGCCAGAACAGGCCAGGGTGCAGGGGGGCCATGTGGTTCTCAGAGGTTGCACCCGACTCAAAAGCCTCCCCTCCTGGCTGAACCGGGTGGCCCGACTCGACCTGCGTGGGTGTGAGCATCTGCACACCCTCCCTGAGACGCTGAAAGTCAGTGGCTGGATTGACCTTGCGGATTCTGGCATCACCTCCCTTCCCCACCATGGGCAGGTTCCACTGCGCTGGAAAGGGGTCCCGATTGAACCCCGCATTGCGTTTGATCCCGCATCGATCACCGGACAGGAGATCCTGGAGACCGACAACGCCGAACTGCGCCGCGTCAAACTGGAACGCATGGGCTACGAGAATTTCCTGGCAGAGGTCGATGCCCAGATTCTGGACCAGGATCAGGATGCAGGCGGGCCCCGCAAACTCCTGAAAGTTCCCCTGCCCGACGATGAGGATCTGGTGGCCCTGTGGGTCATCTGCCCTTCCACAGACCGCAACTACGTGATCCGGGTGCCGCCCAAAATGAAAACCGCCCATCAGGCGGCGGCATGGATTGCTGGCTTTGATGATCCGAAGCTGTATCAGCCGGTCATGGAGACCTGAAGAAGGCCGCAGGAATCCTCTCCAGCACCCCTCCTTCAAACACCGGGTAAAGCTCCAGTTCTTTCAGGTGCACATACCCGATGTGACAGTCACAAAAACGCCTGCTGCACGCCCTGGGTCTGAGCACCTCCTGCCAGTCCGGGGCGTGAATGTTTCCCAGCACCTGGTCCACAAAATGGCACCGCCGGATGTCTCCCTGTTCGTCCACGGTGATCACGGTTTCTCCAGCGAAACAGGCTTTGCCTCTGCTGGGGTACTGCCGGGTGTTTTGTTCAAAGAGGGGATCAATGCCTGTCAGGAAACCCACCTGCTCGGGGGTGTAGGGGTACATCTGGTGCCCTTTGTGGTAGGCATTCACCCACAGGTATACCTCCGCAGGCAGGGCCGCCCTGAGGGCCTCAATCTCTGCAAAATGGCCGGGCCTGCCCACCACACCCACACTGAACCTGACCCCAGTTTCCAGCAATGTCCGGGATTGCTGCAAAAATTTTTCTCTGGACACCTGGGACGGGTGGTAGGTGCACCAGAAAGCCAGCTTTTCGGTCTGGCAGTCCTGCAGGAAAGACAGTCTGCTGCTCAGGTTGGTCTGCATCACCACCTTCTGAACATGGGGAAGGTGCGAGAGTTCCATGATGGCCTGCTGGTATCGTGGAATGGGCAACGCTTCCCCCCACGGCGTGAAAAAGACGCTGAACTGCACCTGCTGTTCCCTCTTCACCCAGTCCAGAAACTGCTGGAGGCTTTCGGTGTCCTGAATGCGTTTTTCTGGAGTCTCGGGGCGTTTGGCAAAAGGGCAGTACGTGCAGGCGTAATTGCAGGTTTCCAGTGCCCCCCGGTACAGCACGGAGAGCTTCATTCCTCCCCCATCTCGAAAAACAGGTCCTGGTCCGAGAGCCACGCCTCAAACCAGTCTGTGAGGTTGGCGGTTTGCCACACCACGCAATCCTCTGCCGGGGTTTCGTCGTCCCAGGCATCCAGGTCCATGATGCCCACCTGTTCGGTCTGCAGGTTCAGGACCGAGTAGACCGTGCAACCCCAGTAGCAGAACAAGAGCAGGTGTTCCGGCCACCCCCGCTGCAGGAAATTCAGGTACATGGGGAGGATCTGGTCTGAAGTGGACACAAAAGCAGGATCTTTGAGGGGCATCAGGCCGTAACCCGGACCAAAATTCCCATCTCCGACCTGCGTGTACACCTGCCGAAAGACTTCGGGGAGGTCCACCCCCAGTTCCTGCTCCAGCTCAAACAGGCGTTCAGGGAGAAGGGGTGGGCTTGCCACATGCCGGATGGGAGGGTTCCATCCTTCATCCATGTTCTGGTCGGTGGCTTTCAGGGGGTCCAGGGCACGTTCTCTGAGGCGTTCAATCAGTGTCGTCATGTTTCACCTGAGGATGAAGTCAGACATGCGCTCCTGAATCCCGGGGGCATAGAACCAGGGGCCAATCACATCCGAGACCTCAAAGCCTTTCTCTGTGAGGGTCCAGAGGCCATCTGTGTTGCGGGCCAGCCCAAGGTCGATCAGGGCATTGATTTCAGGATAATCCTGCTGAAAAGGGGTACCAAACAGCGATTTGTAGTGGCCCTCACGGAGTCCTGAGGCGTGCAGAATGGATTGCAGAATGAAGCGGCGTCTGCGGGTGTCCAGATCGAGCTCAATGCCATAATTCACGTGTTCAAAAGATGCAGCATCCCTCTTCACGTAATCCCAGAGGATTTCCCTGACCCCACTGTGGCCCACGGCATACTCACTGGAGTAATGGAGGGTGCTGGTGTAGGAGCGTGCACCGCAGCCCAGACCCACCATGCCATCTTCCTGACAGCAGTAGACGGGAGCTGCAGTGTCTGCAGTGGGCTTGCGAAAGAAACGCATGCTCACCTGCTCGTAGCCCCGGGACAGCAGAAAATCTCTGCCCAGGCGGTACAGTTCCAGGCGTTCATCTTCCCAGGTGCGGCCTGCACGCCCGATTCCGGTCAGGGGGCGCACGTAGAGGGGATACAGAAAGAGTTCTTCCGGGTCATGCTCCAGAGCCGTTTTCAGGGAGTGCAGCCAGGTTTCCGGGGTCTGGTGGGACAGGCCATAGATCAGGTCGATGTTCAGCACAGGAATCTGAGCCTCGCGGATGTTTTGCAGGGCCTGATGCACCGTGCGGTTGTCCTGTGCCCTCCCCACCGATTTCACCTCCTGCTCAATGAAGCTCTGCACTCCGATGCTGACCCGGTTCACCTGATGGTCCGAGAGCACCTTCAGGCGTTCCGGGGTGGCGGTTGCTGGACTGGTCTCAACACTGGTGGGAACTTTTGCAAAGTCCATCTCAAACAGTTCAGCAATCCCAAAAAGCCTCTCCAGATCCTCTGGCTCCAGATAGGTGGGTGTCCCTCCACCAATGGCGAATCTGGAGAAATGGGCCTCTCCGAGCCTTTCACGGGTGATCCTGGCCTGCAGTTCCAGGGTGTCCAGATAGGCCTTCTCCAGGGGTTTCGGGGCATTCACGGTGGTGAACAGGTTGCAGAACCCGCAGCGCATCTCGCAAAAAGGAATGTGCAGGTACAAAAAGAGCTGGCTGCGGTCCTGTTCTGCCCACACCTGCTGCAGATTCACTGGCTCCAGAGGACGGTAAGCCGTCTTGTGGGGATAGGCATAGGTGTAGCCCAGGTAAGGGTTTCTGGCATCAAGGAGGTCTTTCAGGTTCATGGTCCAGCTCCGATCACAAATTCAGCGTAAGGCACAGTCCACACCACTTCATGGCCCAGACGGTGGCCGTGAAACCCATCTTCCCCGAAAGCCTCGCCGTGGTCCGATGTGAGGATCACCAGGGCAGGTCCCCTCTGCTGCTGGGCTTCCAGCAACCTCACCAGGTGGGGCTCCGCCTGCTCCAGCGCAGCCTTCTGGGTCTCAGGGCTGTCGGTCTGCAGGTCTGCATGGAAAATGTGGGTGGGTTTGTGGGTGGCAGAAAGGTTGAGGAACAGAAACACCCTCTGGTCTGTAGAAACATCGTCCAGCACCCTCAAAGCAGCTTTCACCTGTGCTTGCGCAGAATGGCGGCTGGTCACCCCCATGTCTCTGGACCAGTGGCTTTCCTGAAAAAGCCCGGGCAGCACCTGACCCAGTGGCGTTTCCTGATTGAAAAACCCCACCCCGCCAATGCAGACGGTGTGGTACCCCCTGCGGGCCAGGGCTTGTGGCAGGGTGGCTTCGTCAAAAACAAAAGTCTGCGGATGGGTGGTCTCTGATCCCTGAAACCGGGCTGCAAACAATCTGGGATGCCGCCCTGGCACAGCAGGGGTGGGCAGGAACCCTGAGAAAAACGCGTGGTGGGCTGCGTAAGTGAAACTGGCCGGAGAATGCCGCTTCTCCCACTCCGCAAAATACTTTCCGAGTCCTGGCAGGTGGGCCTGTTGTGCCACATCAAACCGCAGGCTGTCCAGCGTGATGAACAGGACATCGTGGGTGCCGATCAGGGTTCTGGCGTTCAGCATGGTTGCATCTCCTGCAACTTGAAGAGCTCTGCAGTGAAGGTGTCCATGCCCTGCCAGAACACGTTGCGGTGGTAGTCCCCAAAGGCGTTTCCTTCAAGCAGGGCGTGCTGCCGCAAACTGGGTCGCACCAGCACATCGAGGCCTGCATACAGGGTTTTTGGGAACACCTGCATGGCCCTTTGACAGGTCTGCTCGATGCTGTCCCAGTGGTCTCCCAGCAAGGCTTTCAGGGCTTCAAGGTCTCCCCGGTCATTCCCGAGGTGCAGGTTGGTCATGGGTCCCTGCCCAAGCCGCACCATCCTCTGCATGGGGGTCTGGCCGATCACCACCACCCTCAGGTCGATCAGTTTGCCCTGAAAACTGGCCTTGGGCACCCACGCCTCCACCTGCAAAGGATGCCTGCACAGCAGATCCATGATGCTGCGGATGTCTGACCACTGGTCGTAATGAAGAAGTTTCCTGGAGTTGTACAGCCTGCCCTGTTCCCTTTCAACGGTGCTGACCGCCCTGATTTTTCTGCCCGACACCTGCAGGGCCAGCGCTCCACTGGCACTGCTGCCGTGGGCCAGTTTGATGAAGACCCTGAAGAGTCCAGACGCCCTCATGTGCTCCAGCAGTTCGTCAAAAGAACGGGGTTCCGGGAGCCTCTGCGGAACAGGAAGCCCTGCATCATCCCATTTCTGTGAGGTGATGCGCTTGTCGAAGAGTTCCAGGGCCTCTGGGAAATCAAGGGTTTTCTGATGGGCTGGTGCATCCCTGAGCTGGGTGTCCAGAAGGTCAAAAAAAGCCTTCAGGCCCTGATACCACTGTCTGGAGGGTGGGATTCGGCCCTTTTCAAGATCCAGGCTTTCCACATCCGCAACCACGTCATAAGGGGCTTCGGTGCTTTCCTGACCCAGTTTCAGCAAGGCCCGTTCGGTGTGCATGCACTCACCGGAAGCCTCCACCCGCACCACACCACCTTCAGGCACCAGACGGGCAAGGTCCACCTTCTGCCCGATGATGTCGAGGTGAGAAACCACAGTGGCCTCAGGCCAGCCCAGATGGCGCAGGCTGGCCTGAAAAGCCCGGACCCGGCGGCTGTCCGGAGGTGCAATGATCAGCACAGGTCGGGGAGAAAGCCGCATGGATTATTCGCCGATGCTCACAAAGCGCCAGTCGTCGTCGGGGTCCTGTGGGTCACCCAGGTCCACTTCGATGCCCAGAGCTTTCAGCTGTTCTTCCATCTCTTCTGACAGAAAGTGATGCTCCAGATCGAGGTGCTTGAGGTGCTTGAGGGCATCTGCACTGTTCACCAGTGCCTGTCCCCCTTCGTCGGAAAGGGTACCCAGGGAGAGGTCGAGCACTTCAAGCTGGGCCAGCACCGGAGCATTCACAATCACCTGGGCGATCTCGTCCTGGTTTTCTGCATTCTTGAGCCCGAGGTACCTGAGTTTTGGAAACAGGGCGCCGTCCAGAATGGGCGTCAGGTCTGACATGTCGTAGTCTGCCCCGTAATTGTCGGTGCCGAGGTACAGTTCGAGGTGGATCAGCTCTGGAAGTTCTGCCTGCATGATGTCCCGCACGGTCTCGGCAGACATGCCTCCGGTCTGAACAATCAGGGTCTGCAAGTTTGGAGCTTTCAGGTTCTTGAAGCGCAGGCCGTTTCCCCCGCGTGCCCCGAAGTGCTTCAGGCCAGGATAGGCTGCAAAAAGCGGGCCATTGTCGCTGTTCTGAATCCAGGAAATCTCATTTTCCTCGTAGGTGATGTCTCCGAAGAACAACACTTCAAGCTGAGAGAGCTGCTCACGGGCCTGCACCAGGGCATCAATGGCCTCGGTGGGCTCCACTTCGCTGTCGGTGCCCCACATGCCCACCACAAGCCCACGGGACTGTTCTGCCCCTTCTGTGGCCAGGTAGCCCTGGAATTTCTCAACCCAGGAGGTCTTGTCGTCGTATTCCACAGCAATGCGGTAAATGGTGTTTTCCAGATGGGCCAGGGGCTGTCCGGGTTCCCAGCTTCTGACGTTGTAGCCACCAAATTGATCCAGATGTTTTCCAATGGTCATGAAGTCCTCCCTCAAATTATGTTCTATCCTGATCAGGATAACGTGATTTTGCTCAAAATGAAACCCATCTCAGAGACCGAGCAGTTTTGCGGTGCGGCCTCTGGGGGTCCGGTAGCCGCTGCGTGCATGCAGGGCCTCCAGGTAGTCCTGATTGAAGGTGTAAACCAGTTGCACATTGTTGCCATAGCTGTCCACCATGAAGCCATTGAGCACAAATCCTGCCCGCATTTTGGGAATGAGGACCTGGTTGTTGGTCATGCGGTGGTAGCTCTTCACCAGTTCAAAACCCATTGAACCGAAGAGCCTGAGAAGCTCGGGAAGCAGCCTGGAATACAGTCCCCTGTTCTGGTGGGCCGGAAGCCATCCGGTGTCTTTCATCACGATGGTCTGTTCGTCGGCCTGCTCGGAGTAATGCCAGCCGATCAGCTCTCCTTCAAAAAACAGGCCCAGACAGACCTGAATGCCTTTTGGGGTGCCTCCAAGCTCGGTGATGCGCTGTTGCTGCTCAGGGGTGCGGGCCTCCTGCCAGCGGAATGCAAAGTACTCTCCGAAAATCTGCTCTTCAATTCTGGCGCAGGCGTCCAGGTACTCCTGATAGGTGATGGGCTGAATGCGGTACCCACCTCCCAGGTCCATGTCAATCAAGGTCGCTCCTTCTGGCCCCTCCAGCAGGCTGGAAAGCCAACACGATGAATTCAATGCACTGTAACAAAAAATGAACAGAAATGAACCCTCAGCGCACCACCTCAAAAGCCAGATGGGCCAGTTCATCCCGCAGGAGGCCCTCCCAGCCTGTCTGCACGGCATTCAGACTGCCCGGCAGTGCAAAAAGCAGGGTTTTTCCTGCAAGCCCTCCCACAGCCCTGGACAGCATGGCTGCTCCTTTCACCTGCTGGTAAGAGAGCATCCGGAAGAGTTCCCCAAAACCTGGCATGGGCTTTTCGATCAGGCTTTCGATCACCGGAATGGTGACATCCCGCCCGGCGATGCCCGTGCCACCCGAACTGATCACGATCTGGGCATCCTGCATGAAGGTGCGGAAGGCAGTTTCGATCTGGTCCTTTTCATCTTTGACGATGGTTCGGCCCGTGAGCACATGCCCGGTTTTTTCAATTTCTGCTGCAAGGTAATTTCCGCTGTGGTCGTTTTCCAGTGTGCGCGTGTCAGAAATGGTGATGACCGCCACCCGCACCTGACGGGGAGCCTGGGATTTGTGTTCTGGTTGCGTCATGCCTTCACTCTACCGAAATGCCCTGCAGCTCAGATCAACTTGTGCTCAATGGCCTTGAGCACAGCACGGGTGCGGTCCCGGGTGCCCAGTTTAGAGAGGATGCTGGACACATGGTTTTTGACCGTTCCCTCCGAGAGGTTCTTGGCTCCAGCAATCTCCTTGTTGCTGTACCCTCCGGCCATCAGGCGCAGCACCTCAAGCTCCCGTTCGGTGAGGGGCTCGACCCCATAACGTTCTGGCTCTGCCCCTTTCCCCTGATTTCTGAGGGCCTGCAGGATGCGGTCCGTCACGGCAGGCTGCACATACTGTGACCCCGAAGCCACCGTGCGCACGGCATCAAGCAGTTGCTGCAGCGAGGCATCTTTCAGCAAAAAACCTCTGGCCCCGAGTTTCACCGCTTCAAGCACCACCTCGTCGTCATCAAAAGTGGTGAGGATCAGCACAGCAGGAGGAGAGGGCCAGGACTGCAGGTGCCGCAGCACCTCCACCCCATTCATGCGAGGCATCCTCACATCCAGCAGCACCACCTGAACCGGATGGTCTTTCAGCTTTTGCAACCCTTCTTCCCCATCTTGCGCCTCAAACACCACCTCAATGTCTCCTGCAATTTCCAGCAGGGCACGGATGCCCTGCCGCACCAGCAGTTGATCGTCCATCAGGGCCACCTGAATCATGCGTTTCCTCCCAGGGGCAAGGTCAGAAAGATGCGGGTGCCCTGCCCTGGAGCACCGTGCACTTCAAGATGGCCCGCAACCTCTGCCAGACGCTCACGCATGCCCCTCAGGCCATTGCCCTCCTTCTGCCCCTCCTGGAGGCCCAGACCATCATCGGTTGCCGTCAACTGCACCGCCTCTGCGTCGCGGACGACCTGGATGTGCAGGTGCTCGGCTTCGGCATGGCGCATCGCATTGGTGATGATCTCCTGCACACAGCGCACCAGAATCTGTGCCCTGAGCGGATCAGAAAGCAGCAGGTTCTGCGGGACATCCAGATGGATCTGTGGACCCGGCACATTTTGAATCAGGGTGTGCAGGGCCTCTGTGACATTGAGGGTGGCCTCACCCCGCAGGGCCGTGACGGTTTCCCGCACCCCGGACAGCAGCAGTTTTGCCAGCACCTGGCTTTTCTGCAGGTACTCCAGCCGTCTGGGTTCGCTGTGCACCGCCACTTCCAGATTCAGGCTGAGGGCGGTCAGGTGGTGCCCGGCCACATCATGCAGCTCACGGGCAATGCTCAGGCGCTCCGAAAGGCGGCTGGAATCCAGCAGCAGGCCCTGGGTGGCCCGCACCTCTGCATAGGCCTGTTCCAGCACCTGACGTGACCTGCGCTCACTGGCCGCCAGATGGCTGCTGAACAGCACATACAGCTGAAAACCAATGTAGGCCGCCACCAGCGGTGCAACCCCAAGCCAGCCGTGTCTCAGGCCATGCACGAAGGCCACCGCTGCGGTCTGCCCCAGCATCCACAGCACAGCACCCCGAATGCGGATTCTGGGGGCTGCCTCTCCAGACTGCAGGGTGGGCAGCAGTTTCTGCACCTCCCTCAGAGAGAAGGTCGGAAGAAGCTGCATGGCCACCAGCACCAGAAAAAAAGCAGAAAAACCATAAAGACCATCCCACACATTGATGACCCCTGAGATGCTCTGCACCCACAGCAGGGTGACACTGCGCGCAGGGTCCGGCTGCGGTTTCAGCTGTTCTCTGGTGCTGCTCCAGAAAGCCAGCGCAAACACCAGCGAACTGGCCCCCCAGATCACAAATCCCAGTGGAGAAACGGTGTGCCGGACCAGGGCATTGAACACCACAGGCACACCCATCACCGCCCAGGTGCACAGGGCAGCAATCCGCATCATGTGCAGGTGGTGGGGACTGAGCATGCCTTTCAGTGTAGCAACAGCCCTGCAAATGCACCCCTGCCAGAAGTCACCCCTGCCTGCCCTGTCTTGATGCACAGGCACCAGAAGCACCGGGATGCCACACTGAAACCAGACAGGGCACAGAGCCCACAAGGAGGAAGTGTATGGAGCACCCCACATTAAGACAGGACACTGGCGCATGGATTCTGCAGGTCTGGCTCTCTTTTCTGATTTCCATCGGACTCACGCTGGTGGGCATCGTTCAACTGGATGCTGACCTGTGGAGCAAGGGGTACATGTTCATGGGGCTCTTCTTCACGGTGGGTTCGAGTTTCACCCTGGCGAAAACCATCCGGGACCAGCAGGAAATTCAGCGCATGGTGAACCGCTTCACGGACGCCAAGACCGAAAAGATCATTGCCGAATATGAAATGAAGCGCCCCTGACCTTCTGGAACAGAACCCTCAGCGGTACGTTTCAACCTTCAGGGCGTGCTGCACAGGTTCTGGAAGCTTCTTCCACCATTTGCGGTCAATGGAGTCCAGCTTCTGGTGGTACTCCAGGGCCAGCATCACATAAGACCTTTCCTGCAGGAGTTTTTGCAGAGAGGTCTCCCCTTTGGATTGGATGAATTCCAGCAGCACATCGCTGAGCTGTTTCTGCACCTGCTGGAAAGCCAGATGGGCCGCCACCTTCATGCCGTCTTCGGTCAGAAAGGGGAACTTGCTCACTTCGAATTGCAGGTCCGGGTTGGCCTGCAACTTCTTGGCCACCGCCTGAACCTGGGTGCTGAGGGTCAGGTCCCGGCAGGGCAGGCACAAATCCTCCCGATCGGTGAGGGTCTTGCAGGCCGGGCAGGGCTTGAAGCCTTTCTGGTGACGCAGGCGTTTGGATTGCAGCACGGCCTCTGCGGCCTTTCTGGCGGTGTCCCTGAAGTGCTCGGGGACCCCTTCGAGCATGTGTTCGACGGTCTCAAGATCACGTGCGGTCAGTTTGGGTGGAGGGGTGGGCCTGGGCTGGTCCACCGGAGTGTGCACGGTGCCCACCACGAATTTGATGTCCTGCACCTTGCCCTCCCCGAGCACCTCTGAAAGTTTGCTGACAAAACGGGTGCGCTGCAAAGACAGGTGATGGGCCACCACCGAATCCTGCACCTCGACAATCAGAACCCTGTCCTGCACGGCACGGGCACGGGTCATCTTGCTGAGTTGCGGCCCGACCACCTGCGGCCAGACGGCGACGGCACGGGCACGTTCCACCCCACCCTGAATGCCCTGTCTGCGCATCATGCGGAAGAGCAGGTCATTGAACTCTTTCAAGGCGTCCTCCCTGCATGCGGTAGTGGTGTTCTGCGTGGGGCAAGGGTTCTGTGCCCGTGATCAATGCCTGCGGACTGCGGCGCGCCAGCTCGATCAGGGCAGTGCGGCGTTCGGGGTCCAGCTCGGCACTGAAATCATCGATCAGCAGGATGGGGTTTTCCTGGTAGCGTTCAAACAGCAGTTCGTATTCCGCATACCTGAGGGCCAGTGCGATGGTTCTGGCCTCTCCTCTGCTGGCAAAATCCGATGCAGGCTGACCCCTCAGGGTCAGCACCAGATCATCCCTGTGAGGCCCAATCACGGTGCTCTGGCGTGCGAATTCCTCCGAGCGTTTCAGCAGAAAATCCCTGGCGTACCCCTCAATGGAGGTGGTTTCCTGCAAAGTGACACCCAGTTCGCCCCGACCACCAATGCGGGTGTGGGCTTCACTGGCGTACTTCTGGATTTTCTGAATGGCCCTCTGACGCAAATCCATGACCAGCGTCCCGAGTTCTGCGAGTTTGGCATCAAACACTTCAAGCGCCCACTGCTCATCGTTCTTGAGGGCAGCATTGCGCTGGGCGAGGTTTTTCTGGTAGAGGTCCAGGGCCTGGGCATAGCGGGCACTGATCTTGGAGAGCAGGTCGTCCAGAAACTTGCGGCGCACACTCGGGCTTCCGAACACAATGTCGCTGTCTTCTGGGGCAATGAAAACGGCTCCGCCCCTCAGCAGTTCTGCACTCTTGACCCGCACTCCATCGAGTTTCATCAGGCGTTTGCCCCGACCAATCCCAACTTCGGCGATGCTCTGGCCCTCGTCGCGCTCCAGGGTGGCCCGCACGTAGGCTTCCGTCTCTTCAAAACGCACCAGTTGCTGCAGCCTTCCTGCATCCACCACCCCGGTCAGAACCAGATAAAGGGCTTCCAGGACATTGGTTTTTCCCTGCCCGTTGAGGCCGGAGATGGAGTGGATGCCCTGTTCAAATGCCATGTCCTGATCACAGAGATTGCGGTAGTTGAGGGTGGTGAGGAGGCGCAGAATCACGAGCATCATCCTACAACTTGTGCCCTTGTGACTCCATGAGGGGAGAAGGCCGAGGGCCGAGGGCCCAGGGCCGAGGGCAAAAAACAACCGCAAAGGTCAGAATTTCTCTGCAGGTCCCTCACACTCTGAGCCGTCCACCTGATCACAAAAGAACTCTTGTAGGGGCGAGGCGTGCCTCGCCCTGTTGACAGAACCCTTGATCCTCCAGAGCACCCTCTTGCCACGGCCACTACTTTGTGTCACTATGTAGCCATACAAAGTAGATGAAAGGAGGTTTATGGACGCCAACACTTTAAAAGGACATCTGGACCTGATCCTGCTGGCCACACTGGAAAAAGAACCCCTTTACGGCCTGCGCATCATTCAGGAAGTGCAGGTGCAGACCGAAGGGTATTTCACCTTCAAGGAAGGCACCCTCTATCCTGCCCTGCACCGCCTGGAAAAAGCAGGCTGGATTGACACCGAAACGCAACCCTCACCCATCGGCGGGCCACCCCGCAAGTATTACAAATTGACAGAATCAGGCCTGAAAGCCCTGCAGGACAAACGCCAGGAATGGCAGAGCTTCCAGCAGGCCATGCGCGCCTTCGGAGGGAACAGACATGCAAAAACGCATTGAACAGTATCTGAATCGGGCCACACGCGGACTGTGGGGCAGGAAAAGGCAGCAGGTCAAACAGGAACTGTACTCCCACATTTATGAAAAGATGCACTTCCAGATGTCCTTTGGCAAATCCGAAGAAGAAGCCCTGGAAAGCACTTTACAGGCGATGGGCAAACCCAGAGAAGTGAATGCGGGACTCTTCAAACTCCATGCCCTGCCCGCCCTGGGCAAGATGGTTCTGATCACAGGCATGCTCAGTGCTGCCGTGATCAGTCAGGCGCAACATCAGCCCAGTGTCCATGTCTACACCCAGCAAGTCCAGGTGGAAAATCCATTTGATGCCCGCAACACCCAGACCTTCCCAATCCATTACCTGTCTGCTGGGGAACTGGCTCAGGCTTTGCAAGAACAGCAGGTGCCCTTCTCCCTGCAGAACCGGCAGGAAGGAAATCAGCCTGCTGCTGTGCTGACCATTGGAGACCAGACCACCGTCCTTCCTTATCAGGACCAGCATGACCGTGAAGGGCTGATCAAACCCCAGGGCCAGGACCACTTGATCTCCATTGATCTGCTCCTGATCAGCCTGCTGGAGAATGACAGCAGCAGGTTGCATGGCCTGGTCAATCCACGCATTGACATCGGAGGGGCCAGTTTCACCCTGGGCACCAAGGAGCACAGTTTCAGTGCAGATACCGCTTACATCAGCCTGCTCAACAACTACATGCAAAAGCACCACCATCTGGGCATTGCCATTCCAGCAGACGACCCGATGGCCCCCAGGAGCAAATCCTTCACCCTCAGGGTCCCTGAGGCAAAAGATGGTGAAGTGTACGCGTTGATTCAGGCAGACCGCATGTATTACGAACAATGCAACTGCATCACAGAAACAGGCAATGACCTGAAAATGGCAACAGCCGCCCTGGCCGAAGCCAGAGATGGCAAAATCACCCTCCTGAGCAAATACCCGGACTTGAAGTTCTCCGCTCTGGACCGCCTGAATGAGGGCGATGTCCTGATCAAACTCTCTGGAGAATTCAGAACAGCCCCTTTCATGGTGGTGCAGGTCAACCCTGAGGACATCCAGCCATGAGCACGCAAAAACGCATTGAGCAGTATCTGAATCAGGCCACCAGAGGTTTGTGGGGGAAACAGCGCATGGCTGTCAGGCAGGAACTCCACTCCCACATTTTTGAGAGAATGCAACACCATCTGGCCTTCGGGGTTTCTGCAGATGAGGCCCTGGCCCGTGCCCTTCAAGCACTCGGGAAACCTGCTGAAATCAATGCAGGTCTGTTGAAAACCCACACCCTTCCTGTGGTCACCCGATCCCTGCTGATTGCTGGACTCATGGGTGGGCTCCTGGTCTCCCAGGCCCACAACCAGAAGATGGTGGGATTCCATCAGAAAATGAAACTCTGCACCATTTCCACCTGCAGTGAAGGACCCATCACCTATTTTGAAGCAGATGGCCTGATGAAGACCCTCCGTGAGCAGAACGTTCCAGCAACCCTCAGGGTGGAGCCAGATGGGGGTGCGCTGCTGCTGCTGCCAGAAATGCACTCCACTTACTTCAGCCCGCTCAACACCGTTCAGAAGGATGGAAAGATTTACCTGTCCTTTGATGAACTGGTGACCTCCCTGTCCATTGAAACAGCATTCAACATCCGGCACCTCAAAAATCCTGAAATCACCTTCAACACCACCACTTTCAGGGTTGGAGATGAAAAACATCCTTTTGATGCCACCAGCACGTACCGTCACCTGATTGCACCCTCTATCTACAACCAGACTGGAGCCACTGTGGTCTGGGGACCCGCAGCTTCTGCAATTCAAACCCATGCCCTCAACATCAGGCGTCCGGCAGCAGCGGAAGGAGAAGTGTACGCCCTGCTGCAACCCGCTCCAGCAAACCTTTACAACACCAGTGTTTTTGAGAAAGCCTACACCTTGCAGTTCTCAGAAGTGCAAAAGGGCACCTTGCACTTCAAAAGTGCCACCCCACAGGTGAACTTCACCACACTGGACGCCAGAAAACCGGGCAGTGTGGTGCTGAAGATCACCGGGAAAATCAATTACTGGAAAAGCCTCCCCCCTTATGAAGTGGTCCAGCCTTCAGAGAACCACATCTTTTATCCCTAACCCCACCATTCCACAGCACACTCCCAGAAAAACCCCCAGACAGTGTCTGGGGGAAGTTTTTTTACACACTATGGCTGGGTTTTTGATGGTCCTGTGGTTGTCT
This sequence comes from Deinococcus cellulosilyticus NBRC 106333 = KACC 11606, assembly GCF_007990775.1. Taxonomy (NCBI): domain Bacteria; kingdom Thermotogati; phylum Deinococcota; class Deinococci; order Deinococcales; family Deinococcaceae; genus Deinococcus; species Deinococcus cellulosilyticus. The sequence goes on from NZ_BJXB01000013.1 coordinate 173,278, forward strand.
GACATCTTGCTGTCCACTGTGAACTGTAAACTGTGAACTTCTAAAGATGACTGCTCCATTCCCTGCTTCTGGGCACCCGTTTAAGACTGGCCCATGGAGCGCTTCAGGGCTTCAAGTTCCTCATCGATTTCTTTGTCGCGGCCCAGATCTTTGAGCTGCTCGTCGATGTCTTCTTCCTTGCGGAGTTGGGACATGGCTTTCGCCTGGTCTTCCATCCCTGCGACTTTGCGTTCCATCTCATCGAAGGCAGACATGGCCCCTTTGGCCTTGTCAAAACCAGAGACGCGCTCCAGGGTCTGGGCAGCCTCTGCACCTTTCTGGCGGGCCTGCAAGAGTTCCTTCTTGGCCTGCATCTCGCTGATTTTGCCTTCCAGGGCACGAAGCTGGGTTTTCAGCTCTTCGATGATGCTTTCATGCTGCTGGATCTGGGTGGAGTAGGCGTTGGCGATGTCCTCGTAGTTCTTCTTGCGGGTGAGGGCTTCACGGGCCAGGTTCTCGTTGCCCAGTTTGAGGGCTTCCTGGGCTTTCACCACGTACTCCTCGGAGAGGCGTTTGTTCATCATCTGTTCGCGCTTGAGTTTTTCACTCTGCGCCATCGCCTCGGCCACTTCCTTGCGGGCCTGGGCATAGGCGTCACGCATGTCCATCATGCTCTGTTCAATGATTTTTTCGGGATCTTCGGCCCTGGAGATCAGGTCGTTGACGTTGGCGCGAATCAGTCGGCTTAAACGGTCAAAAATGCTCATGGTGATCCTCCTGTATGCAGATACGGGTGTTCTGGTCGGAAAGTTTCGTCTCGGACTTGACCTATTTTAAGGGTTTCACCTGATGGCACTGTGATGATTCACGCTGAGGGCC